>NZ_LGDO01000487.1:0-44707 GCF_001279805.1 Streptomyces sp. XY431 | reverse complement strand
CCACCCCCCGACAACCCTGCAGCGAGCACCCCCCGACGTGCTGTATTGTTTTCCTCGTCGCCGGGACAACCGGCCGACAAGGTCGAGAAACCCGAAGCAGAGCCCCCCCAGGCTCCGCCCGGGCCACGAGACCACGGGACGTGGCGCAGCTTGGTAGCGCACTTGACTGGGGGTCAAGGGGTCGCAGGTTCAAATCCTGTCGTCCCGACTGTGAAGTCGGTTGTGAGAGCGGGTACTTGGGAAACCAGGTGCCCGCTCTTGCTGGTTTTCAGGGCCCGTTTTTGGTCCCGGGTGGTCCCAAAATGGTCCCCAGGTTTGGCCATGGGTCCGTCGCCACCCGTTGCTCCAGTGGCTGGTATGCGGATTGTTCTTCGATCTCAAGGTGAAGTGCGAGACCTCCTTGCCGTTTTGCTGGAGCGAGGCGTGGTGGCGCACTTGACCTTCGGTCAAGTGCGCCGGGCATCGGTCAAGTGGGTCAAACTGGTTCATATCGGGGTATTTCTAAGGCCTTTCTGATGCCTGCTGCTTGCTGTGAAGTGACTCGGGCCGCCTCGAAGCGGCTTGGCAGTGGCCATTTCGAGGCAATGGTGGTCACGGTGTGTCACCAGCGGCGCGTGATCTGGCCGTCGCATTGGAGCTTCTCGAGGTGATGAGTGAGGGCTTGGCCGGCTTCCAGGATCCGGAGCACGTCAGGGTGGAAGTAGCGCTGGGTGGTGGTGATGAGCCGGTGTCCCGCGATTTCCATGAGGATGTGCGGAAGGTATCCAGCGTCCGCCATCCACGTGAGCCCGGTGTGGCGCAGATCGTGGCGTCGTAGGTGCTCGTAGCCGAGGTCGCTAATGACCTCGTCCCAGTGCGTGGCGTCGCGTAGGACGGCGGTGCTGATGCGGCCGCCGCGCGGGCCGGTGTAGAGGCGAGCGTCGGGGTCGCCGCGGGTGGCCTGCAGTCGGCGGGCGATGAGCGGGCGCAGCGGCTCGATGATCGGGATGAAGCGGGCGATCCGGCCTTTGGTGTGCTTGTCGACCAGACCGCCGGGTGCGGGAGTGGTCTGTCGGCGGCAGGTCAGGAGCCACTTGTCGGTGTCGACGTCGCGGGCCCGAACTCCAGAGACCTCCCCGATGCGGGTGGCGGTGCAAGCGCTGTGGACGACGACGTCGCCCCAGCCGCGGTAGCGGTTGTACGAGGCTTCGACCAGGGCGTCGGCGAGTTCGATAAGGGCATCCCAGTCGCGCAGTGCCAGGGTGCGGGGGTCTCGCAGTTCGTCCTCGGCTTGCTGGAATTCGTGTTGCCAGCCGGTGATGTGGGCGGGGTTACGTTCGAGGATGCCGTCCACTATGGCCTGTTCGAAGATGCGGGAGAGCATGGCGAGGGTGTTCTTGATCGTGGAGCGGCTGCAGCCATCGGCGATCCAGCCGAGAACCGCCGCAGTGATGAGAGCGGTGGTGATCAGGCGGAGGGGGAGCGGCCCGAGTTCGGGCTCGATTCGCAGGCGCCAGCCGGCGAGGTAGGGGGCGTGTGTGGTGCTTTCCAGGCCGGTCAGGATGACCGGGAGGCAGAGGTTGACATAGTCGCCCAACGGTATGGAGGCCAGAGACGGGAGGACGGGGCTGCCGGTGGCGTCGGCCAGGATGGTCAGCCATTGGGTGACCAGCGTCGGGTCGAGCCCGTTGTGGACGGCCCCTGCCAGGAAGCTGGCCCATGCCTGCGTCTGGGCCGGGGCGGCCTGGCTGGCCGGCGGGCGGAGGTTGGTGAGTGGTGAAGTGCGGTATTGCGAGCGCAGGGCGCTCGGCGGAGCGGGAGGGTCGGCGGTGGTGATCTCGCTGAACGGGTCCGGGGTGGCTGATTTCCAGGGGTGTGTTGAAGTGTTCATGCACCATGGTTGTGCCGATTCACCTTGCTTGTTTGATGCCGTCATGGTGTCATTGCTTCATGCTCTATGGTGTGCCATCGCTGCAGGACATCGACCAGTCCGTCCTCGCGGAGATCGACGAGATGCGCGACCGGCTGCGTCTCCATCTGCGCACTTCACGTCGCTGGGAAGGGCAGCTGCGGCGTAACCTCACGGCGCGGGCGATCGCCGGATCGAACACGATCGAGGGCTACGCCGCGAGCGTGTCGGACGTCGAGGACATCATGGTCGGCGAAGCGCCGATCGATGCGAACGACACCGTCACGGCCGAGATCGAGGGCTATCGGCAGGCGATGACTTACATCCAGCGCCTCGCCGAAGCGGGCGACGACTTCGCCTACAGCAAGGGCCTGCTCAACGCGCTGCATTTCATGATGCAGGGCCACCACTTGATCAAACGGCCCGGCTGGTGGCGTACCGGGCCGGTGTACGTCACCTCCGCCGAAGACCCGACCATCGCTGCCTATACCGCCCCCGATGCCCAGCAGTTGGCCGGCCTAACCGGCGAGTTGGTCGAGTGGCTGAACGAGGGGAGCCTCGACGCACCGGGGCTAGTGCGGGCATCGATGGCGCACCTGAACCTGGTAGCGATCCACCCGTGGTCCGACGGCAACGGGCGGATGTCCCGCGCCCTGCACACCCTGGTCCTGGCCCGCGAGGGGATCATGGCGCCGGAGTTCTCCAGCATCGAGGAA
Source organism: Streptomyces sp. XY431 (assembly GCF_001279805.1). Lineage (NCBI taxonomy): Bacteria > Bacillati > Actinomycetota > Actinomycetes > Kitasatosporales > Streptomycetaceae > Streptomyces > Streptomyces sp. XY431. The sequence continues at coordinate 42,103 of NZ_LGDO01000487.1, read as the reverse complement.
TGGCTCGGCCGGGCCCGCAACACCTACCGCTACTACGACATACTCGCCGACGTCGGCGGCCCCGTCTGGACTCCCGACCGCGACACCTTGCCCTGGGTGCGGTTCTGCCTGCGCGCCCACCATCAGCAGGCCCAGAGCGTCGAGCGCCAGGTGAACACCACCCGCGAGGTCTGGAGCGCCCTCGACGAAGCCGTTGAGCAGCGCGGCTGGCCCGACCGCATGCTCTACGCCCTCTACCCCGCGGCCATGGGCAACCGCCTGCGCCGCGCCACCTACCAGGCCGACGCCGAGCTCAGCGAGCAGCAGGCCCAACGTGACATCCGCGAACTCGTCCGCGCAGGCTGGCTTGCTGCCCGGGGCGAGGCCCAAGGACGCTACTACACCGCTGGCTCGGACCTTCCCGAAGCCATCGTTCGAGGCGTACGGGAACCGCGGCCGCTTCGCGATCCTTACGCCTGAAGTTCACCCAGTGGGTGCCAGACGGAACAGGAGGGGACCTATGCCGCATTCATCCGCGTATCAAGGCAAGCACGGCCCCTGCTTCCGGCTGCCCGCAGGGCGGTTGGCCAGAAGCAGGGACGGTGACGGACCGGTTGGTGTTATTGCTCCACTGACGGACTACCGGCTTCGACGTCGTCGCTGGTTGCCGCCTCGGCCGTCGGCGTCGCCTCTGCGGCGAGAGGCAGGAGGTACTGCTCGGCCAGCTTGGCGAGGTGCAGCGGCAGCGGCCGGGAGAGCGGATGGTACTCGTCGTGGAGGCGCAACTGGTGCACGGCGGCGGCCAGCAGCGCGGGCCGGTCCGCGGGCCAGTCGGTCCGACGGGTCTGCTCCAGAGCCTGTTCGGAGAGGCAGCCGAGTACGGTGAGCTCGAGCGCCTGCGGGTTCCAGGCGGTGGCTGCGGGGGCGTGTGGCCAGCGCGTGGTCGGGACGAGCTTGCGCAGGTCGGTACGGACCGTTCCTGCGGACGGCGGCTTCCCGACCGTGCTGGTGAAGACCCGGTTGTCCGGATCGGCGCCCTGTGGCGCCCACAGTCCGATGGACACCCCAGGGGTGTCGTCCTCCTGGGCCCCTGGCGCGTACCACTCGGCGGTCTCCTCGCGGCTGTTGGCGTCCCGGAGCAGGACCACACGCAGGTCGGCGCCGAACAGCGAGAGCCGGGCGGGTCGTTCTCCATGGAAGACCAGGCTGTCCTTGACCAGCTGGCCATTGTTCAGGCCGGGCCAGACCTTGCGCAGGTTGCCGCTGTTGGCGAGCAACAGGGTGGGACAGTCCCGGACCTGGTACAGCAGTGACCTGATCTGCCGTTCGGCCTCGTAGCGGGCCTCCGCCGCCGTTGTGCCAGCCGGGTCCGTTTCCTCTTGGTGAACCGGAGCGGCGCCGGAGGCGGCGATGGTGAGCAGCAGTCGGGCGTACGGGACCCAGCTCTTCTTGGCCTCGTCCCAGCCCTGGACCGGGTGCACCGGGTCGCGCGGGCGGATGCGAAGTGCGACGAGGTGACGGCCGGCCTGCCGGGTGGAGCCACCGGCCTGATGGCGGACGTGCCAGAGCGCCAGGTACTGCATGTCGGCGGTCAGGGCCTCGTCGAGCTTCTGTTCAGGAGGGATCATTGCGCCGAGTTGGCGCATCCCGTCGGCGACCGCAGAGCCGGCCCGTTCGGGCAGCGGGCCGTCAGCGTCCTCCGGGACGACAATGAACTGACTCACCCGCCCGGCTCCAGCGCACCCGAGACGCAGTGCCGACTTGGGATCGGTATCGGTCGCCGGGAAACGGTCGCGTCCGAGGATCTCCACGAATGCGATTCCGACCGTCTCCCGGTGCGCGCCGAGCCTGGCGGTCATCCGTGCCGCGCGCTCCCGAACGGCCGTCGCCACCGACTGGGCGCGCGAGATGCCGGTCTCCCGGACCAACCGGAGGGCGCTGCCGAGAGACTCCAGCGGACGGGCACGGAGCACCACACACAGCCCGTCGGCGTGCCACTCGTACGTGCCGTCCGCATCGGGGACGGCAGACGGGAGGTCGAGCCATTGGCGCAGTGCCGCGACGAGTCCGTCCCGGGTCTCCTCGGTCTGCCAGACCACGTCCACGGAGAGCGGCTGGCCGTCGAGTACCGCGCGGATGGCAGCGCGCCTGGCCTCGACGCGCAGCCGGGCGCGTTCGGCCAGTTTCTCCGGGTCCTTGGAGTGTGAGGCGGCGAGCAGTCTGGGGTTCGACCGGCGGTGCACCCGTTCGAGGGCCGGTACCCGGCGCAGGAACGGGCGGATACCCTCCTCGACCCACCGGTCGAGGAGCATTCGCTCCAGCGGCATCAGGCCGGCGCCGACCCCGTGCTTGCCGAAGTCGGTGTCGTAGAGGATGCCGGCGGCCACCCCGTCCCGGCCTGTCAGCCAGTCGGCCGGCTCGGCGGTCAGCTCGACGGGCTTCGGGTACACGTGCTGGATGTCCAGCTCCGGCAAGAGGTCGACCAGGCTCCGCCTGCTCCACATGGGTACGCCGAGGGTCCGGTCGAGAAAGATCGAGTTGACGGCGAGCCGGTGGCGCGGCTTGGAATCCTCGGACCAGGGCATCGGTGCGTCGAGTAGGACGGTTGCCCCACTGCCGTTCTGCAGCTTCACCGGAGAACCGCTGGCCCAGCGCCGCACGCCGTACGAGACGTGTACCCGGAAGCGATCGGTGAAGGGCACGGTCTGCACGGTTACCGTCACGAGCGCCGAGTAGTACCAGGTGCGCTTGTACTTGGTGTAAGCACGCGGTGGCCAGCTGACCAGTTCCACCCCTTGGTCCCGGGTGACCTGACAGAAACGCAGTTCAACGCCGTTCATCAACAGCGGCCTGGCCGCGAGCAGTGCGCCGATCCGCTCCGGAAGCAGGTGGTAAAGCTGTCGGTCGGGTTCGGCGGTGCCGCCTGCGGAGAGTTCCGTGGCGGTGAGGTCGACGGACTCGTGGCGCCAGCCCGGGGTTACGTCGTCAATCAAGGCGAGTGCCCGGTCCAATGCGGCCTCGTGCTCGGCGGCCCGTATCGGCTCCTTGTCCGTGCCAGGGGGCAAGGTCATCACCCAGGAGGCCAGAATCGGGGCCATCAACTCGGCCGGCTGGTCCTCGGTGGCGTAGAACCACGGCACCTCGGAGCTGGATCCCGCTCCCCGGCCGGTCGCCAGTACACCGGGTGCGACGGCCCTCAGCAGGGCATTGAGCCTGCGGATCGGCAGGCCCTGGGGCTGGTCCCGGCGGCGCCACCGGCGGTGGTAGAGGTCCAGGAACTCGGTGCGCCACGCCTCGGGGAAGTGCATCACGCGGAACTGCTCGAACCACGGCCCGTGGTCGGGGTCGGGCTCGTAGGCGGTGTGGTGGATCAGTGGGTACATGTGGGGCCTCGTTCTTCGGTGGTCTCGGTCAGACAGCGGTCGAGAGCAGTCCACAGCGGCCGATAGAGGGCCCGGACGATGCGGCGCTCGGCCTTCGGCGCGGTGCTGTCAGGGCCGAAGTAGGGGGTGAGCACGGCGCGGATGCTGTACAGCAGGCTCGTTTCCGGCGTGTCGGTGGGCCCAGTTGAGTCGGCCGCTGCCAGGCAGGGCGCGAACGCGGCATCGACGAAGGCGACCCGGGCGGGTACCGCGCCCCGGACGGAGCGGCCGATGACCTGCCAGATCAGAACCAGCATGTCCCAGGTGACCTGGACGCGGTCCTCTTCGTCGAGGTGACTCCAAGCCATGCTCCTGGCGAGGACGTGGAACCACTTGGACCGGGCGGCGTCGCGGAATCTACGCGCACCCAGACCGAGGGTGGGCGCGCCGCGCACCAGATCGGAGAACCCGGTGTCGTCCATAAGCCGGACGATCCAGTCGTTGATCGCGTGCACCGCGAGGCCGAGGTCGTCAGGGCGGGGGTTGGGCCGGGCCAGGAAGTAGACCGAGCCGATGGCGGCCTCCTTGCTGTCAACGGCGAGGATGTTGTGCCCGCGCTCTACCGCGAGCAGCGGCGCCACCAAGATCTCGGCGTCCGTGGCGGCGAGCGTCTCGACGTCACCGCGGCGCAGTACTGGGGCGTGGTGCTCGTCGTCCAGTGGACGGCCGGCGGCATCCGGGTCGTCGTCGGACACCAGCCGCCGGACTTTGCCGCGCCAACGCTCGTTGAGTGTGTGCAGCGTGTCCGCCACCAATGCGGCCTCGTCGTAACTGCCGACCAGGAGCAGGATGTGCCGACGGGGTTCCGGTAGTCTATGCAGTTCCCGAAGGAGGCGCCCCTGGCCTCGGTCGTTGCGGCCGAGCTCGGTGGCCATCCGGCGCAGCACGTCTTCGCGCCGGTCGATCGGCGCTCCGGAAAGCCGCAGGGCCTCGCTTGGACTGTCGCAGGTGCACCGCGTCGGGCAGGCGCAGGCCTCTCGAACGAACTCGAAGCGGAACTCGCTTTGGTCGGCGATCCGTTCCAGTTCCGCAGGGTCGGGTTCGATCAGTGTGCCGATCGGTACCGGAACGTGGTAGCGGCTGGATTTGTCGGCCCAGCTGCTGCCAGACATCAGCAGGACGTTGGTCCCCGGCAAGCCGTCCACCACAGGTAGGTCCGGCATGGCGCGCAGCAGTTCACGCCCCACCCCGCTGCAGCGGAAGAAACGGAGCTCGCCGCTGCGGACACCGCCCTCGTCGCGCCCCTCCAGGAGAAACTGGAACCCGATTACATTGCCCATCGGGGACTCGGGGACCATCGGCGCGTAGTCGAGGGGGCGACGGTACATCTCGTTGAAGCCGAGGCTGAGTGCGTCCGCGACCCGCGGCCACATGGTGTTGATCAGGGCGAGCTTGGGCTCCAGAGCGCTGAGCAGCAGGGTGAATTCGAACCGGTCGAGCAGGGCATCCAGCCAGTCGTTCGAGTCTTCGGGAAGGGGAGCGCGTCGCCGTCGCTTCGTGTTCTTGCCAGCACTCTCCTCCTGCCCTGCCGATGTGTCCCGGTTCCCGTTCACCAGTGACCTGAGCTCGCGGTATCGGTCCTGGTTCGCCTCCTCCTCCCCCAGGAGCGGGGTGATCTCGAAGAGGTCGCACACCACCTCCCGCAGCCGGGCACGGGTGTGCTCGCGGTAGTTGGTGTGGAGCAGTTCTCCGAGCAACCCGAGCAGTGGCAGGGTGTCGTCCTTGGGCGGTCGCCGGTCCCCGAACGGGTTGTCCCGGAAGGCGTCCAGGAGTTCCATCAGGTGCTTCCGCGGTTCCCGGTGCGGGTCCTCGGCTGGGGGCCCAGCCTGGCCGTCGTAGTCCTCCGGCAGGGGGAAGCGTTCCTCCAGCAGGCGCAGTTGGAGGGTTCCGGCGCTGAAGTAGCCGGTTCGGACCCATTTGCGCAGGTCGAAGTCGCGGACCAGCATCGCCACCAGCCGGTCTGCGGCAGCCTGGGTGGTGTTCACCGCCGCCGACCAGTTCTCCACGTCGCGATCGGACAGTTGCACCCGTCCGGCGCTGGCCAGCTCCCGGATGCGGTGCTGGTTGACCTCGTCGAGGAACGAGCGGGTATCGGGGCCACCGCCGAGCAGTGGGATGGCAGGGGCGAACATGCGGTCGAGTTGCATCTGCACCCGGTCCGCCTCGTCGACGATCACCAGGTCGCTGCGTCGGCAGGCGAGTTCGAGGTAGCGGATGCGCTCCGGGTTCTGTGGGTGTGGGACACGGGAATCCACCAGGCTGGGCGGGGTGGATACCCAGATCCTCGCGTCGACCAGGGACCGTGGCCCGTGATGGCGCGGGCACTGGGACCAGAACGGACAGGCAGTCCGGTACGAGGTCCACGGGTCGTCGGGGTCCACCTCGCGTTTCTTGGGCGGTTGGAGCCTGGTACACGGTGCTTCGCCGAATCCCAGGAGGTCGTCGGCGGGGTGGCCGTCGGCGTGGCGCAGCGCGTTCAAAGCACAGGAGGTGCTCAGGTACTGGAAGCCGGGGTCCAGGTGGGCGAGCAGGTTGGGTTCGCCGCGTCCTGCGGTCCTTCGGTGGAGCCGTTCGGCGTGCTGCTGACGGCCCGTCGCGCCGAGGATGGGTGCGGCGGAGGCGGGAACGTGGGTGTTGTAGAGCTCGACCAGTTTGAGCTGCTCCGCGACGTCGCCGACCACCACCGTCACGTTCCGTCCCTGCCGGGCGAGGTGCACGGCCAAGACGTCCCGAAGCGTGCTCTTGCCGGCTCCGACGATCCCGAGCAGGTGCTCGATGCCGGACACGGAGAAGTCGCGGGCGGGACGGAAGCCTCCGCGGCGGCGTGTGGACAGCCGGATCGCCTTGAGGCGGGTGAGCCAGCCGGCCGGTTTCCGGGCGTCCATGGTCGCAGCCGTGATCATCAGCTTCTTCCACGTGAAGGTCAGCGGCCTGCCCGCATGGACCGGAAGCCGTCCGAGGTCGTGACCGGGCGGAGTGGGGGCTGAATGTTCCGGGATTAGTACGGTGGTCAGGTGCCGGCCGATGGGGAAGGCGTACCGGCCGGGGGCGGCGAAGGTGGCCGGCTCTCCGGTGAACGGCGGCGCCTGGTTCAGCAGGCGCTCGTAGGAGGCCCACCGGTCCTCCGCCACGGAGAGCGACGGACGGCGGACGGCGGGGGCGTTCAGGTCCGGTACGTCGAAGGCTCTGAGTTGGCGGTCCTGCTGCTGGTAGTCCTTCAGCGCCTCGGACCAGGCCAGTCGGCGCCCCCAGGTCCACAGGGCGTAGCGCGCGGTGCGACGGATGTGCTCCTGCCGGTCAGAGATGTCGTCGCGCTCACGAGCGAACGGATAGCCGCTGAACAGGGTCCAGCCCTCCGCGGCAGGAGCACCGGGAGTGAGCTGTTCCTGGAGGAACAGGCCGAGTTCGATCTCACACAGGTCGACCAGCTTGCGGCGCGGCAGTGCAGAGCCGCTGGAGCGGAGCTCCCGCACCACCTGGTGCAGGGCCTTGGCAGTGCTACGCACGAGTTCTCCCGGGTCGGTCGTTCTGATACGGAGCTGTGAATTCGCTGACGGATCTGAGCCGCACCAGGGCGCCATCGGGAAGGTTGTGGTCGAAGGCCTTCCGGTAGCCCGGTCGGTCGACGACTGCGTCGGGCATCACGACATCGAGCGGGGAGTCTTCGAGGGCGGCCAACTCGGAGGCCCTGAACGCGGCCAGCGCCGGCTGCTCACGGTCGAGCACCCGGACGGCCCTGTCCGTCCCGTCCTCGTGGACGAGTCGGAGGCTGCCCGTCCCCGTCGGAACAAGCCCGGACCAACCAGCCAGCTTCTCGCGCAAGGCCAGTTCGGTGCGGGCGGGGAGGGTGAGGAAGAGCCGGACAGCGCGGGGGAGGGCGATCGGGTGCTTGGGCACCTCCGCCTTCTCGAGCCCTCCGGGCCGCTTCCTGCACTCTCCCTCGCACCACGCCCCGGCGCCCTCTGTCGGCTTGGCAAAAAGTAGGCACTCTGTGCAGGTGGAGACCGTGTGGTCGGTCAAGAAGTTCTCGGGCACTGGCTCGTACAGCTCCCGAACCAGTCGCCAGATGCGGATGGTGGCCGGACGCATGAGCTTGGAGCTGTCAGGGTTCAGGATGACGGGGTGCGCGATCAGGAAGTCCCGACAGGAGGCGAACCGCTCGGGGGCCCCGCAGGCGTTGGCGAGATCGGCGATCACTCGGTCGGCGCCTTGTTCGAGTCTTCCGAGGCGGCCGTATGAGGCGAGTTCGGCACACGTTCGGGTCGGCTCGGCTGAGCCTCGGTCGATCAGTCGGGCGTCATCGGTAAGGACGCCTGGCGGGAGTGCCAGCGGCCAGGTCGTGAGGAGGTCCCGGCAGCGGGACAGCAGATCGGGAACGCTCAGGGGTGCCGGCCGGTCCTGCTTGAGGCATGTCCACACGACACGATCGAAGGCTAGTTGAGTGCTCGCCGGGTACGGGAGCCGGAGCGCCGCCGGACGGGGAACGTCGCTCAGGTCCAGCACGCCGCGAGCCACCGCCGCCAGTAGTTCGAAGTCCGGGCTCACTTCGGCGCCTCCTGCGAAGGCTCTGACAGTCGGCGTGCCGAGCACCAGCGCGCCATCTCGCAGCTGTCGCACTCCGCGCTCGGCGTTGCTTCGAACAGTCGCTCCTGGTGCCAGCTGGTGACCTGATCGCGCAGCACCGCTTCGGCTGCGGCTACGGTCTTCGGCGCGAACGGGTCGAGGCTCCGGAGGTCCACGCCGCCGGGGCGTAGCAGTTCGAGCTCAACCCGGTCGGCGGCCAGCATGCCCTTGGCGATGATCCTTACCGCCAGCGCCAGCTGAGGGTAGGCCGAGAGCAGGTCGCGCGGCATCCTCCTGCCGGCGGAGGTCTTGGTCTCACGCCATACCCACGAGCCGCGTTCGCGGTACAGCAGGTCGGGCTCCGTCAGCACCAGCAGATCAGCTGCGGGGTCGTCGAACACCAGGAGGGGTTCCGGCGTCCTCTCGGACTGCGGATCGGCGATGCGGAGCGGGCACACCTCGGCGTGATGACGCAGGAGGCGGGCACCGAGGAGACGCTCGGATTGCGGGAGCCGGTAACCGTCGGGGACCCAGTCGGCGGGTACATCGAAGGTGCACGGCGTCCGTTGCTCCTGGCCGTGCCGGGCGGAGAGGAAAGCATGGACGGCGCGTCCGCGCTCGGCCGCGGCACTGCGTTCGACGGAGTCGTCCACCGGGAGCCGCAGGCCGCGGAGGTAAGCGCGCGCCGGGCAGGCTTTGTGCCCGCGGCCCGTGGTCGGGGACCAGCTCCGGCGCGGTCGGGTGCGATCGGCTATCCCGAGCAATCCCGGGGCTCGCGGCAGCGCAGGGCACACAGGTGCCACCCGGCAGGACGTGCAGGCCGACCCGGGCCGATACTCCGGACGGTCCAGGAGCGCCCGAATCGCGGGCGCCCCGTCCTGTCGATAGAGGGCCAGCGCTTCTGCCCGGCTGCCGTCGAACAGCATTTCGGTCCGACCGTCGGAGAGCGCGAACTGCACCACCCGGACGTGCTCCAGCCGATCGTCGGGATCGCCTTCCGCCACGACCAGGGCCGCGATCGCTCGCTCGGCGTCCGTACGCTTCCGCAGTCGGTTCACTGGGAGCCGGAGTTCTCGCAGGCGGCCATCCGCCGATTCGAAGCACCGCCCCCAGGCGCTGATCCGGTACTCCGTGCTCGCGGGCCCGCCGCCTCGTGAGCCGCGGTGCCGGTAGATCCAGTGACGCGGGGCCGGTCGGAGCTCCGGGCTGTCGGCGAAGGCCGTCTCGTACATTCGGAGGGCATGCCAGGTCCATTGGCGGACCCCGTCGTGGGCGGGTCTGGTGGACCTGCCCGACTCCCCGCCGTCACCCGGCAGTTCGATCCGGTCGAGCTCGGCCATGAACGGGCCGTTGGTGAACGTGTCCAATGCCTCGGGTTTCCATGCGGCCGATCCGGCCGGGCGCATTCTGCGCGCCTTGAGCGCGTCCGACGCCGGGCACCGGTAGCGTTCCGGTCCGAACATCCCCAGCCGGATGTCGACCAGGGAAGAACGTTCGATCAGGCCTTCGGGCGGCCAGATTCCTGCCATACTCTCCCTCACCTCATGTCCATTGCTCTCCGAACCCGGGTACCGGGCAGATCTGGTCTTGGAGTTTGCGTCGTGCGTCCTGGCACCCTCCTGAACAACCGCTTTCGGGTCCTACGGGAACTCGGCAAAGGCGGCGAAGGAGAACTCTTCGTTGCCCGTGATGAATACGATCGTCGAGATGTTGCTGTCAAGGCTCAGTTTCGACGCTTCGGTCAATCATTGACTGAATATTCCGGGGAAGCCGAGCCGCTCGAGGAGGAGCTGGCCCGACTGGTGTTCATGGAATCGGTGCCGGGGATTCCCCGGGTTCTGGGCGATGGCTCGCACGATGGTTGGGGCAAGCGGCGATACATCGTGATGGAACTGATCGACGGTGCCACCCTTCGCTCCTGGATGGGCCGACACCAACCGGTGCTCGCCACCGACGCGGCCTGTGTGGTGGCCCAGCTCTGCGAGACCTTGGCGCTGGTGCACGAGCGCTACGTTCATCGGGATGTGACGCCGAACAACGTGATGATTCAGCCCGATGGGCGGATTCGACTCCTCGACGTAGGCAACTCCACGGATTTCTCAACGCCGAACTATGACCCCCGCGGGACACCCGGCTACGCCGCTCCCGAGCAGTACGTGCTGGGCGCCGAGTCCACCGCGAAGTCCGACGTCTTCGCCCTCGGTGTCCTGCTCTTCGAGATGATGACCTCGACACTGCCGTACAGCCGTGTCGAGGGCCCACCCGGCGAGACGGAGCCGGCTTTCCCGAACGGACTCGATTCTCAGATGCCCGAAGAGCTGAAGAGCCTCGGTCTCGCGATGGTCGCCGTCGACCCGCGTGAGCGTCCCAAGATCTCGGACGTTCGCGGCTACCTCGCCACCTGGCTGCCGACGTTCGGCTCCCCCCGGAGCCCGAAGGCCGCCCGCCCCGACCCCTCGGCGTACTTCCGGCTGGTCGAGCCGGCCCGATGAGCCCGGGAGGGATGGTTACGAGAGTTGCCGTTGACGCTCCACCGCAGCGTCGAGGTCTTTCTCACCGAGCGTCGCGAGGAGCACACGGGCTTCTTCGACGACCTGCTCGGCGTCCTGGTCGTTGCCCAGTGCGCTGAGCGCGTCTGAGAGCCGGACCAACGTCCTGGCAACCCGACTCGGGTAAGCCATCGAGCGGTAGAGCATCAGCGCATGACGATAGGCAGTCGCCGCCGCGTCGTGCTCGCCGAGCGCAGCCTGGACACGGCCCATGGTGAACGAGCCGTGTGCTTGGCCGTTGAGGTCGGCGGTGCCTTCCAACAGAGCCAACGACCGGCGACAGTACTCGAGGGCTGAGAAGTGGTCGCCGGCTCGGTGGTGGACGTTGGCGAGTCCGTCGAGCGCAGCTCCCTGTCCGAGCCGGTCGTCCTGTGCTTTGAAGTCAGTCAGGGCGGCCCGGAGTTCCACCACTGCCTGGTCGGTGGTGCCGTCCTCGTGCAGCATGATGCCCAGGCTGTAACGGCCCAACGCGGTGCCCTTCAGGTCGCCGTGGTCCTGGCTGGTGCGGATCGCTCCACGCAGTTCCGCCATGGCCTTCGCACGATCGCCGAGTCCGCGGTGGGTTCCGGCGAGCAGGCGTCGGATCATGGCCACGTCTTCCGGCCTGGCGATCCGTTCGGCTGCCGGGAGGGCGTTGGTGAGGTGACCGAGGGCGTCCAGGTATCGGTGGGACCGCCATTGATAGGTCAGCAGAGTGAGGGCCAGGAGCCAGGTGTACCGGTCGAGCCGGAGCCTCCAGGCCAGCTGGAGTGCGGCGCTCAGGGTGGCGTACTCGGCGTCGAACCAGGTCGTCGCGGCCGCGTGGTTCGGGGGTGAGACTACGGCGAACTCCTCGCTCGCCGTGATCGGCAGTCGGCGATCCGGGTCGAGAACCAGATCACACGACCAGGCGTTCTGCAGCAGGAACTCCAGTACTTGGTGGAGGCACTCGTCATGATCCCCAGGAGCTTGCTGAGCGGCCAGCTGCGTGGCGTAGATGCGGACCAGGTCGTGCATGCCGTATCGGTCGAGGGTGGGCTCGGTCACCAGACTCATGTCGATTAGGTCGTCCAACGATCGCCCGACTGTGGCATGGTCGTGTCCCAGCGCCTGAATCGCGCGCCAGCTGATCGTCGGGCCGGGATGCACGGAGAGTTGCCACAGCAGCTTGGCGGCAGACACGGACAAGAGCCGGTAGGAACTCTCCAGCAGGGAGCTGACGTTCAACTCGTCGGTACGCAGGTCAAGAGGGCGCAGCCCGGAACCTTCCGCCAGCAACCTGCGGACGACGCCCGGCAAGTCCTGGGGCTGGCGGCGGGCGATCTGGGCGGACACGATACGCAGTGCGATCGGCAAGCCGGAGCAGTAGTCGAGCAAGGAGCCGGCGAATGGTCTGGCAAGTCCCATCCGTTCCTCTCCCAGGGATGCTTTCAGTAACTCGGCGGCCTCGGGGCGGTCGAGCGGCGCGAGATTGATCGGCTTCGCGCCCTCCTTGACGACCAGGCCCTCCAGCCGTCGGCGGCTGGTGACGATCGCGGCGCTTCGGCCCTGACCAGGCAGCAGCGGTCGGACCTGTGCCTCGTTCCTTGCGTTGTCCAGGACGACCAGCACTCGGCGACCCGACAGCGCCGAACGGTAGGCCGATACCAGCCCGTCGACGTTTACGGTGGCCGGGGTCGTCCGCAAGTCGTTGAGGAACCGGACCAGGACGGAGGCGACTTCCTCGGGCTCGAGAGTGGAGAATCCCCTCAGGTCGATGTACAGGATCCCGTCCGGAAAGCTCGGCGCGAGGTGCTGGGCCGCGGCAACCGCGAGGAAAGTCTTCCCGACGCCCGCCAGGCCCGTCACAACGGCGATCGGCCCCGACCCGGGCTCCCTGCCCAGTACGACGTCGGCGAGGAGCTTCAGCTCTGATCGGCGGCCGATCAGCTGTTTCTGCTGGGCCGGCAGCTGGTTCAGCCGCTCGGGGAGCCCCAGATCCGGTGACGTGATGCCGGACGTGATGATGTTCTCCTGGCTCGTCCTTGCTAGTAGCAGATGGGCGGTCGGCAGGTTGAAGCGGCGCTGCCATTGAGCGAGCAGCGGGTCGATCGCGTAGTGGCGGCCCAGTGCACCCAGCGACTGGACTTTCAGGCCAAGCAGAGTCTCGCTGTCGGGCCAGTGCACCAGCGCGTCGTCGGCCCGCTGGAGCGCGATGTGGGGTTCGGAACACTCCAAGTCGGTGCGCACGCAGTCCGCGAACGCGTCGTGCAGCTCGCGGAGGATCCAGGTTCGCCGCTGGGCGAAAGCTTCACCTGGCAGGTCCTCTAGCGGGGCGGCTCCGCGCCACTCGGCCAGCGAAGTCAACAGCGCGTCACGCCGATTCTGTGGATTCGAGGTGCGGAGCGCGATGGCGTACTGGCTCCGGAAACGGACCAGGTCGACGCTGGCGGGGTCGACCTGGATGTGGGTGGTGCCGCCGCTGTTTCCCACTTCCAGTCCCACGGCGCGGCGCAATCTGAGGCAGTACTGCCGGATGTTCAAGGGTTTCGTGTCCTCGCCCGGCCAAAGAAATCGAACAACCTCTCGATGGGAAACCGGTTCGCCCGGGGTCAGCAGTAGAAGAGCCAGGAGTTCGCGGGTCTTGCCTGACGGAACATCGACAGATCGTCCGTCGTCGAGTGCGGCCAACTGTCCGAGCAGGCGAAACTTCATGTCAATCCCCAATGTCAAAGCGCGACTTGGCCCGATGGCCGCGTCTTGGACAGCATCGCATGAGCCTCCGGAGGGCCTTTAACGTTCGTTTAACGCATCAGAGTTGATGGCCTACAGGGGCATCTGCCACGCTGCCGTGACATCAGCCCGAGCTCGATGATGGTCGCCTGGCGCGCCATCGAGCCACCAACATCCTGGCCGGTTACCGGAATCCATCCGGTGAAGCGGCTCGGGCTCGTCAGTATCCCAACGAACCATTCAAGGGACGACTATGACTTCGATCCAGCACAAGAGCCGGCAGCGCAGCACGCGCCCGGCGACCACTCGTCGGCCCAAGGCGACGATCCCGCCCCGCCGGAAGCGCCGGCCCCGCCCGAAGCCGGTCCCGGTGCCCCAGCAGGGCGTCGTAACGGTGTACCCGGGCCGGCTGAGGCCGGTCCGTCCGACGGCTCAGCGGATCTACGAGATCGAGCTCTTCGGCGATCTCGAGTAGGGGTGCTTCTGCAGGTGTTGGGAAGACATGCCGACGAGGAGGTCGGGAGGCTCAACCGAGTCGTCGGCGTGTCCGCCAAGCCCAGTGGCAGAATGAGCAAGGATTCAAACTTCCTTCTTCGCGGCGAGCCGCTTCCACAGGAGGCTCGCCACCGTGATGTGGCGCGCTCCTCGACCCTCGTAGCGAGTTGAGGTGGAGGATCCGGGGTCTGTCGAGCTGAACAGGCTTAAGTTGTGGGCTCCTTGGCGCCGTATCTGCTCGGCCGGCGCCTCTGTCGACAAGCGCCGCCCGCGGGGCGCGACCGATGGTTCCCCACTGACGCCCTGACTGCGCACCGTGTGCGACCTTGCTCGTCGGCGCTTGCGATCTGGAAAGCCATTGTGGCGATCGCTGGGCACGGCAGGGCTGATCCGTTGCTTCGCCGATGGCTCACGTTCTGCAGGAGGTTGCTCTCGGCCGCTGGACACGCAGGTGAGGGGCGGGCGGACGTCTACGCGTGTTGTGTCCCGTCCGGGTTGCGCAGCGCAGTGGCAGTAGAGGCTGAGAAGGTGTTCGGAAGTGGCCCGTAGTGGTCAGCGGCGGGTCTATGGTGACGCGGAAGACCGTTCCATGCCGGGAAATTTCACGACCAGGGCATCGGAACCTCTCTTTTGGGGACAGGGTGGACCATTCTTACGGGGCGTGGCAGGAAGTGCTGGCCGAGGAGTTCTTCGGACGCCAGCACGCCGGCCACCCGACGCTGTTCTACGTCGACGACGACGTGGAGCAGGAGCTCAGGCACGGATACGGCATGGACGAGTCCCTTCCCCGGAGCGTGGGCAGGTTCCTGCGTTCGGGGACCGCGGAACCGTACGGCGCGCTGGAGGACTACCGGTGGCGCAGGTGGCAGCAGGACAAGGACGGCGTTCCCGCCTTCCTGCCGCTGCTGGCCTGTTCGGTGATGGCCGCGTCCCGGATGGTGAACGACCGGAACCACCGGGCCACCGCCTACCACGCCCGCTTCTCCGAGTTGCTGACCGGCGACGAGAGGCAACTGGGCAGCCACCACTACGAGCCCGTCTCCCGTATGTGGAAGGTGCTGGCCTCCTGGCAGTACAGCCAGAAGGGTGCACGGGGTCTCTGCACCATTCCCGCCCCCGCCGACCTGCCCTCCAACCGCAGCATGATCGGGTTCGCCCAGTCCCAGGCGCTTCTCAGCGGTGCAGACCGTTCCCTCATACCGAGGTTCTTCCGGTCGTTGCGGGAGTACGGCACGACCTGGCCCCTGCCGGGAGAGAGGCTGCTGGCCCAGATCGAGATCCGGGGCATGGAACAGCACTTCTCCAAGGGCTTCCGCAACGCTCTGCAGGAGGGGGAGTTCCGCCCCTTCCTCGCCAAGCTGATCGGCAACTACGCCGCTTCCTGGGACGGTTCGGACGAGCTGGTGCCCACCGGTGCCACCCGGGCCGAACTCCTGGTGCGGCTGGACGCGGGGCGTCTCAGCTGGGTGGCGCGACTGCGGTCCGCGGAGCAGAAGAAGCGCATTGAACTCAAGGACGGCGTCGTCCTCGAGCAGCTCGGCGACACCGCCTACTACGAGGTCACGGGCCTGCCCGCCCCGAGCGCGGACACCCTCAGCAAGGGTATCCGCCGGGACGGGGACGGTCTGGTGCTCAGCTGCCCCTCCTCCTCCATCCTGGTGCTCGCGCGGGACGACGTGCTCGGTGTCTGGGCCGGCACCGACGGCTTCCGCACGGGAGAGGCACACGTGGTGCTCGCCGCCCCGACCGCGCAACGGGACGTGCAGCGGCTGCTTGACAAGGCCGCGACCACGGGCCGCAGCGCCGACACCAGCAAGCTGGTCTGGGTGCCGCAGGGCTGGTCCATGCACAAGCCCGTCACCTTCGACGACGCGGTCAGCCTGCGCCGGGCGCTCCAGGAGGTCCAGGGTGCGGTCGGCCTCCTGCAGCCCCCGGCCCAGTTCAAGCTCCGCCTCGAGGGCGGACTGAAGCTCGCCCCCTCGCTCGACGCCCACCTGTACCTTCGGGGAGGTGAGCCCCAGGTGGTCCTCCCGGACGTCACGGAGGGCACTGGCACCCTCCTGATCGACGGCGAGGAGCGCCCCGAGCTCAGGAAGGCGATCGTCGCGGGCCGCCCCGTCCCCTTGGCCCTGCTGCGGCTGGATCCTGGCCGCCACACGGTGAACTACGTAGGCGGGGAGATCGGCTTCGCCACCACGGACCAGGCCGTCATCGAGCCAAAGGCCACGAAGATCTGCGGCTTCGCCGTCGTGGACGGCAAGGCCTCGGAGTCGCCCTCGCTCCTCGTCGAGCAGACCCTGCCGACCGGCATCACCGGCGCCGACTGCACGAGCGCCACGCCCCAGGACGCGGCAGCCGTCATGGAGCTGTGCCGTCGGGACGCGGACGAGGTGCTGTTCGCGGCGGCCGACGGGCGGCTGTGGACATTGGAGGCCCCGGAACAACCGGACTGGTGGACGGAACGTCTTCCTGACACCCCCGCCCCGCTCCGCTTCGAGGCCGACTTCCACGGCATCGGCGGCTGGCTCCTAGAGCGCCGGAGCGGACGCTGGAAGGGCCACCCGGTGAATCCCGGAACGCCGAAGCCGAGGAGTGCCGGCAACCCGCGGGCCTGGGCCCGCGCCGTCGTCAACGCTCAGCAGGCGTCCGTCGAGCCCTCCTGGGCCGCGTACGTGCAGGCGGCGAAGGAGCTGGACCGATGAGCAGCAACGAGTTCGGTGGGATCCTCGTGCGCTGGCTGAGCGAGAGCCGCAGCGGCAAGGCGTCCGCGCTGCGCGAAGGGGTCCGCAACCAGGCCCGGGCATGGAGCCTGGAGCTGAAGGAGTACGCCGACTGGGACTGGATGCGCAAGGCGGCCGCTCTCGGCTTCATCGACGTGGACTTGCGCGCCGACCGCTGGTCGGTGGCCCCACCGGTGCTGACCCGGCTGCCCCACGCCGACGGGCTCGCGTTGCTGACCGGTGCGCGCACCGCGCAGATCAGCACGCGTATCGAGGAGGCGGCACAGGAGTGGATGGAGCTGATCACTGTCCCTCACCGGCCAGAGGCCGGTGAGGCGCCGCTGCCTGACACCCTCCTGTTCCAGTACGAGGACCTGCGGACCCTGCAGGGCGCCGCAGAGCTCCTCGGCGCCCGCTACGTGCCCTGCGCCGCTCGGCAGCTGACGGAGCTCCTTCCGCAGGCGGCGA
This sequence comes from Streptomyces sp. XY431, assembly GCF_001279805.1. Classification (NCBI taxonomy): domain Bacteria; kingdom Bacillati; phylum Actinomycetota; class Actinomycetes; order Kitasatosporales; family Streptomycetaceae; genus Streptomyces; species Streptomyces sp. XY431. The sequence continues at coordinate 25,216 of NZ_LGDO01000487.1, read as the reverse complement.
TGGGCCCCGAGTCCGCACCGCCCGGTGGGAGCACCGCCAACACGCTGGAGAAGTACGAGCTACGCCTCCAGCGGTTCGTCCCCGTGGAAAGGGACGACGAGGACGGCCTGTACCGGTGGCGCGGGGCCGACTACGCACGCTTGACCCGCGTCCGCCACAACAGTGTCTTTCATGTGGTGGAACGCGAGGCGGGCGTCTACCTGGAGCTCGCTCGCCATCGCACAGGTGCGATGCGGTGGCGGCCAGAGTCCGGCAAGGGCCGCGCCGGTATCGGCCGGCTCCTCGTCGACCGGTACGCGCCCCTCCCCGCCCTGCACGAGCGCGCAGCCGTCCTGTGCAGCGGCTTCCCGCCCTCGGCGGCTGCGCAGACGAAGACCCGCGCGTATGACAACGTACCGAGGACGCTCGCCGAGGCGATCGCAGCCTCGCTGCAGCAGAACCTGGAGATCATGCCGCGATCGGTGGCGGCCACCGGCGGGAGGACCAAGTGAGCGTCGAACAGCAGACAGCGGCGGTGGCGGACACCGATGTTCAAGACGTCATGGGCACTTTCGACGACCTACGCAGCGCGCTCTTCCGCTACTACGACACACCTTTCGGCGTCGACGACCGTTCCGTCATGGAGGAACGGCGCAACCTGCTGGACCGGGACAACGGGGCCTGGCGCAGCCCGCTGATCGAGCTGCGCCCGCAGTACGCCTCCCGGGGAGTCAGCATCGCGGACTCCTTCGCCGAAGCAGGAGCGCACCCCGACGCGGCCGAGTTCGCCCGCTTCACCCTCCCCGACGGCGTGACCAGCCTCTACCAGCATCAGCACGACGCGCTGGTCGCCGCGTGCGAGGGCAAGGACTTCGTGGTCACCGCAGGCACCGGTTCCGGCAAGACGGAGTCCTTCCTGCTGCCGGTCCTCGCCGACCTGGTCGCCGAGTCCGCCCACTGGCCGGGCACCCGTGCGGTACAGCGGGAATGGTGGCAAGGAGACGGCGACTACGTGCCCAGCCGACGGGGCGAGCACGGGCACCCCGCCGCCATGCGGGTGCTGATCCTCTACCCCACCAACGCCCTCGCCGACGACCAGTTGACCCGGCTTCGGAAGTCGCTGGACAGCCGTGAGGCCCACGGGTGGCTGGACCGGAAGCGCAACGGACACCGCTTCTACTTCGGCCGCTACACCGGAGCCACCCCCGTCTCCGGCAGCCGCGATTCCGAGCCGGCCAACTTCCGTCTCCGGCAGTACCTACGGGAGGTTCAGGAACGGCAACGCAAGGCCGACGAGAAGCTCGACGAGGAGCTGCGGCCCTTCATCCCGCGCCTCGGCGGAGCGGAGATGCATGCCCGCTGGGACATGCAGGCAGCGCCGCCGGACATCATGGTCACCAACTACTCGATGCTGAACATCATGCTGCTCCGCAAGCAGGAGGAGCACATCTTCCGCGCCACGAGGAAGTGGCTGGAGGAAACCCCGGACGCCCGCTTCACCCTGATCCTCGACGAACTCCACATGTACCGCGGCACGGCTGGCACCGAGGTGGCCTACCTGCTGCGCAACCTCCGCCACCGCCTCGGCCTCGACAAGAACCCCGAGAAGCTGCGTGTGCTCGCAGCCTCCGCCTCCCTGGAGGCCGGTCGGGACGACGACTTCCTCAATGGGTTATTCGCCCTGCCCGGCTCCCGGCGCGTGGTCATTCCTGGAAAGGCGAAGGAGATCCATGGCGGGGGCGACCTTGCCGCGCACACCGAACGCCTCGCGCAGGCGGCGGAGGTCGCCGTCACCCAGGCCGGAGCCGTCGCCCTGGCCCGGGAGACCGGCCTCGGCCCGGCGCTCCAACACGCACTCACTCCCGGCGGCAAGCCGCGTGCCCTGCCCGCTCCCGAACTGGCGAAGAACCTATTCCCGGACAGCCCCGACGAACGCCGCCAAGCCGCCCTCCACGGCGTTCTGCGCGTAATCGGCTCGGCCCAGGACCCCGAACTTCCCCAGCTCCGAGCCCACTTCTTCTTCCGGAACATCGAGGGCATCTGGGCCTGCTCCGACCCGAACTGTCCCGACATCCCCGTGGAACACGGCCTCGAACGGCGGGTCGGTCGGCTCTTCGCCGAGCCCACCTCCCGCTGCACCTGCGGGGCCCGCGTACTGGAACTCCTCTCCTGCCAGGCCTGCGGCGACCTCATGCTCGGTGGGTACGCGAGCCCCAAGGACACCCGGCGGCGCAAGTTCACCGGTGCCCTCCACACCGACTTCCCCGACCTGGACCTGCTCCCCGACGAGGCCAGTGGCGCACCTACGGCAGCGAACTACGTCGTGTACTGGCCGCGCACCAAGGGTCTCGGCCTCGACGCCCCCGGTTGGCACGCGAGCCTGTCCGACGGAGGGCCGCAGGTCGAGTTCGAGTTCCGCCGCAGCGCTTACCAGCCCGGCACCGGTCGCCTGGAGAACCGGGACGTCCAGCACACCGGGTGGTCGTTCCACATCTCCGTGCCCCTGGACAAGGAGGGCAAGAAGCCGGCCTACGACCCGGCCCGGCTACAGGCCTTCCCCACCCGCTGCCCCGCCTGCGGCGACGACTGGGAGATCAAGTACGACAGGGACGGCCGTTTCGTTCCGCTGGAATCCCCTGACCGGCTGCGCAACGCGCCGGTCCGGCGGATGCGCACCGGTTTCTACAAGATCAACCAGGTGCTGGTGACCGAAGCCCTCGGCCACCTTCCCGACGGCCGGCGCAAGGCGATCGCTTTCTCCGACAGCCGTGACGACGCCTCCGAGCTCGCCAGCGGTCTTGCCCTGCGCCACCACCAGGACCTTCTCCGCCTGCTCAGCGCCCAGGCCGTCGAGCACCAAGGGGATCCGTTCGGAGACCTCCAACTGGTGAAGGCCCACTACGCCGGGGAACCGGTCGATCGTGCGGGCACCCGTGCCGCCATGGAACGACTGAGGGACCGCAACCCGGCGGACTGGGGACGCCTGAAGGCGATCCTCGCCGACGACCTCGACGCGGAACCGGAACTCCTGCCCGACCTGGAGCGGAAGTTCTCCGAACTGCCCTCGCTGGACGACCTCGCCTCCGACCTCGAAGGCATGCTGCTGAAGTACGGCACCAACCCCGCCGGTCCCGCGGCCTCGCTCCAACAGACCTCGGCCGGACAACCCTGGACCGCGCTCTACAACTGGGACCGGGACCGGGAAGCGGTGGTGGAGACCCAGGCACAGGAGGAACTCCTCAACCGGCTCCGCTCCCGCCTCCGCCTCGAGGCGATCGGCAGTCTCTTCTCCGGCGGCGGCCGTGACTTCGAGTCGCTCGGACTCGGCTGGCTCTGCCTGAGCGACGACCGCTCGCCCCTGGAGATCGGCGGCCTGGACAGCGATCAGGCCGTGGCGCGTGCCAGCCTGCGGATCATCGGCCTGATGCGGCGCTTCACCCGGATACGTGCCTCCCTGCAGAGGCCGCCTGCGCCTCTGAAGCGTTTCTGGAAGCAGGTCGCCGAACGGCAGGGTACCGATGTGCAGACGATTGAGGACCGGGTGCTCGGCGTCTGGAAGGACGCCGTGGTCGACTACGTCATCAAGCCGGAGAAGGTGGCGCTCCGCCCCGGCGAGAACAAGACCTGGACATGCCGTTCCTGCCACCGTCCGCACCTCCACCCGGGCACGGGGCTGTGCACCAAGTGCCTGACCCCGTTGCCCGCTGTGCCCCAGCAGTACAGCGGAGTCCTCGAAGGCGACTACTACGCATGGAAGGCCGCCCACCGCACCGGTGACTTCCCCCTACGCACCGCGGAGCTGACCGGCCAGACGGACCGGCTGGAGGCCCAGCGTCGCCAGGGCCTCTTCCAGGACGTCTTCCTTGGCGACAACGACGTCCCGCAGGCGGACGGCCTGGAACTGCTCTCCGTGACCACGACCATGGAGGCCGGGGTCGACATCGGTCCCCTCAACACAGTGATCATGGCCAACATGCCGCCCACCCGCTTCAACTACCAGCAGCGGGTGGGGCGCGCAGGCCGACGCAACAGCCCGGTCGCCGTGGCCCTCACCGTCTGCCGCGGTCGCAGCCATGACGAGCACTACTTCGCCCGACCGGAAGCCATCACCAACGACCCGACCCCGCCGCCCTACCTGGTCCTCGGCATGGTCTCCGTCTTCCGACGGGTCCTGCTGGGAGAGGTCCTGCGCCAGGCCTTCGAGCCGCTGCAGCCGGAAGACCGGCGGAAGGGACCGGACATGACGACCAACGTCCACGGACAGTTCGGTCTGGCCGCCGACTGGCCGGTGCACCGCGGTGCCGTCCGCCGCTGGACCGCCGAGCGCACGGACCGCATCCGAGCCGCTGCCGCTGCCCTCCGGACTGGAACACCCGAGAACATCGCCGCCATCGACCCGGTGGCCGCCGTCGGCGAACTCCTCGGCCAGATCGACGAAGTGGCAGCCCGGACGGTCGGCCACTCCGACCTCAGCCAGCGTCTTGCAGAGGCGGGTCTCCTACCCATGTTCGGCTTCCCGACCCGCTCCCGTCTCCTCTACCGGAACATCCCGCAGAAGACCTTCCCCTGGCCGCCGGCAGACTCCGTCAACCGCGACCTGGCCGTCGCCCTCAGCAAGTTCGCACCGGGCAGCGAAACCCCGCAGGACGGTCGTCTGCTCCGCTCCATGGGAGTGGTCTCCCTCGTCCCGAGCGGTCGCGGAGTGCAGGCCGCTGAGGACCCTTTCGGGCCGGAACAGTTGATCGCCATGTGCCGGATCTGCTCCCACGTGGACCCGCAGGCCGCCGTCGACATGGAGACCGGGAACGCCGGCACCTGCCCCGCCTGCGGCGCGGAGAGCAAGTACTACAGGGCCGTACCCTTCCGAGAGCCCGCAGGCTTTCGGGCTGCCCGCGAAGCACGGGACTACGACGGCTACCGGGAGCTCGGCTCCAACGCCACCAGCGCACGGACCGCCACCGACCTGGAGAAGACCGCCCCGCGCATCCACCGTGCCGCCGACGACTGGATGGTCGTCCACACCGGCAGCGGCGACCGCTACATCGTCAACACCAACGCCGGAAAGCTCTTCCGGTTCGCCAAGAACACCGGCCCGTGGCGCGGCTACGTCGCTCTGGACCACCCCAAGGCGGAAGCCGACATGGAGATCGCCCTCGGCGCCACCCAGCACACCGACATGCTCTTCATCGGGGCTAAGGGCGCCCTCGACACGGGCCGGGGCCTCCGCTTCGACATCTCGAAGTCCCAACAGATCGACGGCTTCCCCGAGGCCTACTACGGCCGGCGCGCCGCCTGGTACTCGCTGGCGGCCCTGCTGCGCCGTGCCGCCGCCCCACACCTGGACGTGCAGCCGGAGGAACTCCTTAGCGGCATCCACGGCTCGGACGCCCCGGTGGCCGCTCCCGTCATGGCCTACCTGGCGGACAGCCTCGACAACGGCGCTGGCTTCAGCACCTACCTCGGTTCGGAGGAACACATTGAGGAGTTCCTCCAGGCGGTCGACCGTTACGTGCGCGACCTGGAGGCCGACCACCATGCGCAGAACTGCCGCAGCTCCTGCTACGCCTGCCTGCGCGACTACTCGAACATGCGCCTGCACCCGCTGTACGACTGGCGGCTCGCTCGCGATCTGACCGACGCCCTTCGCGGCCGGAAACTGCAGATCGATCCGGACGAGCACGCCGTCCTGCTGAAGGGTTGGGCGGACGAGGAGCCCACTGTCAGCCTGAAGGAGACCGCTGCCGGACCGGTGGCGCTCTTCAGGTCGGACTTCACCGGCGAGCCCGTCGCGGTCGGCGTCAAGCATCCGTTGGAGTCCGCCGGCGAGGAGTGCGGAAACGAACGACTCCAGGCCCTCCGTCAGGAGGTTAGTGGCGGTGGCCTCGCAGCCAGGATCGCCTTCGCCGACTCCTACAGCCTGGACCGGACCCCTGCCGCGGTGATCGAGCAGGTGCACATCTTCGCGGAGGAGCTCTGATGACGGCAGGGATCCCGCTGGGAGCGGGCCAGGACGAGCAGGCCCGCCTGGAGGAGTTGCGGCAGCGTGAGATCGCCCGCCGTCTCGCCCTCCGCCAGGCCCGGACCGTTGGGAATGCCCCGGAGGTGTCGGAAGGCCCCAGCAGTCCTGCTCCGGTCGTTCCGCCGCAGAGGCAGCCGGCGCCGGAACCGGTCATGCACCAGCCGGTCCCCGAAGGATTCACCGACCGGGAGGCCTGGGAGCGCGCCCGCTCCTTCACCGAAATGGTGCTGCCCGATGCGCTGAAGGCGGAGATCAGCGCGTTCTCCGGGCAGAAGCTGGCCCGGGCCGTGGCCGAGACAGCATCTCGGCAGGAGGACCCGGTCGCGGGCGTCTCCCTGCTCGTCGTGGCACAGGAGCACGGGCTGGACGTCTTTAACGGCCGGCTCCTGGACCGGGCCCGCGCTCTGATGGAGGACAAGCCGCTGCCACTCCTGGGGGAGCCGGGCAGTATGTGGCAGATTTACCAGGACGACCGTCGCTTGATGGGGACCAACCTGCCGGCCCCTCGGCAGAGGGCGCTCCTGGTGAAGCTTCCCCGGCCGCTTCTCGACGACTACATCGACGAGGAGTGGATCGGCGCGGTACCCGAGCGCGACGGCACGTCCCGCGCTGCCTACTTCCGCGCCCGCCTGGACCCGGTGTCCCTCAGCGACGAGGAGATGGACCTGCTGGCCTGGCCCCTGGAACGGGAGCGCCGGGAGGCCGGTCCGGGAACGGAACCCGGCCGTGACTGGCCGCAGGACTGGCACCTACTGGTGAAGCTACAGGCCAACGACGCCAAGGCCATCGCCGAGGAGTGGACCGACCTCCTGCCGCCGACTCAGAAGCTCCTCGAAGCCTTGCGCGAGGTGCGGCGGATTGGGGAGGCCCCGGACGACCTCGTTGCCGACGAGCGGTTGTGGGTCCTCCTGGAGCGGATCCACCCCGGCGTGCGCAGCGCGAGCAACAAGAAGTTCAACGGTTGGATCGGTGTTCGGACCCTGATCAGGGCCGTGCGGCAGATGCATCGTGCCCTCCTCCGCGGGGCCTACGAGATGGCGGAGCAGCGGAGGAAAGCGGCGCTCACCATGACCGCAAGGCTCCGCCATAACTCGCAGCCGGTGCGCTGGGAGGCTCAGAACATCCAGGCCTACCTGCGCGCCGGCCAGGAGATGACGGAGTCCCTCGAACTCCTCAAGCAGGACGCCGAAGGCCGTCTCCCGGCGCCGGACCAGCTCGGCGGAGGTGTCGTGGCCGTGCTGCGGAAGAATCGGGACTTCCTGGAAGACCGACACCTCGGAGAACGGGACCAGCCGCTCAACCCCTATCTGGTGCTCGGCGTGCCCGACGGGGCGGACGACTGGAAGACGGCCTGGCGAGCCCTGAGGAAGGAACTCGACGACAATGGCCGCGTCCGGATCAACCGTGCCAAGGACATGATCGAGAAGGCCGAGCGGGGACAGCAGGAAGTTCCCTGGTTCGCCGTTCCGCTCGCACCGTACCGCTGGAAGGATCCCACAGGCACGAGCCATCGGCTGGAACTCCCGCCCGAGCCTTTGCAGAGGCTCACCGAGCCGCCCACGGGAAGCGACCGTGCGTGGTCTCGTGCCGAGGCGGCCAGAGAAATAATCACCAGGGCGGCAGAACGCCTCTCCCCGGGTACTGAAGACACCACAGCCCTTGAAGACCCAGAGAGCAGCACATCGTGAGCAACGGAGCCGGTAACGGCGACAGTGGTTCCAGTCCCCATGACGGCTCCCAGCGGGACCGGGGACGCGGGCCGAACATCGGAAGCGTGCGGAGTCGTGGTGAGTGCAGGGCAGCCGAGGTTGCTCCCTGGCGGTTCACCGAGAGCCACCTACCCGAGTTCACCCCGGGGGCCCTGGACGCCGCCGCGATCCTGAAGTCGGTCAACGAGACGCTCCTGCCCGTGGTGGAGAAGGAGTTGGAGAGGGCGACGGAGAATCTGGGCGCGGCTCTGGCCGACAAGGAGACCGAGGCCGATCTGGTATCCACTCTTCGGGCCGAGCTGATGCGCCGAGTGCTTCCCCAGTTCACCGAAGCAGTACGCAAGGGCGTGCTGGAGAGCATCTGCATGCGTCAGATGCACCTGGCGCAGCTGGCCGTCCTGCATCGGCAGGCGCTGGACGCGAAGAGCTTGCAGGTGGTGCTGACCCGCCTCGACCACGAGGCGGCGAAGGCCGGCCTGCAGATCGTCGGCGACACCGGTGATCAGTCGCTGTTCAACGTCGTGGAGGATCAGCCCGGTGTGATGAAGAGCGGCCCGGTCACCTTTGAACTTGTCGCGCCCGCCTATGTCGACAAGGAGTCCGGGAAGCTCGTCGAACGCGGTTGGTTGAGGGCTCTCCCGGCTGAGCAACCGGCTCCTGCAGCGGCAATCAGCGATCCGGGTACAGGGCAGGCTGAAGATCTCGATGCCCCGTCAAGCACGGCGGTCACGGCTCCGGAGCCGACCTACAGGCAGACGCTGCGCGCCGCAGTTAGCCGGCGGATCGGAATGACTTGGAGGGAATCGCGATGAGCTTCGGTATTGACTTCGGCACCAGCAACTCTGTGGTGGCTCGCTGGAACGGTCACACCACCGAAGTGCTGCCGGTCGACGGCGACAACGTACCCGCCCAGTGGCGGATGTCGGAATTCGAGCAGCTCTTCCCTTCCGTGCTGTCCGTTCGCGACCTCCAGCGGACCCTCTGCTTCGGTTGGGAGGCGAAGACCGCCACCAGCGAGCCGCTTGACGCCGTCAAGCGCATGCTCGGCACCCGCTCCGGTGCCGAGAAGGGCGACGACATCGACGGCCTCGAGGTCGTGGCCCGGCTCGAAGAGCACCATGCTTGGGTCGGCTCGGAGAAGTTCCATAGTACGGTCGCGGCCGCCTCCCTCTTCAGTCGAATGAAGGAAGGCGCCTCCGCTCAACTGCTCGATCTGTCCGACGCGGTCGTCACCGTCCCCGCCAACGCCACGGGCGGCGCCCGCTACCGCACCCGCGCCGCGGCAGCGCTCGGCGGACTGAGGGTTCGAGCCCTGCTCAACGAGCCCACCGCGGCTGCGATCTCGTACGCGCACGACGTCCCGATCCCCGGCCGCTTCCTCGTTTTCGACTGGGGCGGTGGCACCATCGACGTGACCGTCCTCGAATACGACGACGGCCTCTTCGAAGAACAGACTTCTCGCGGTATCACTGCCCTCGGAGGCTTGGAGTTCGACAACGCGCTGGCCCAGCTGATCCAGCAGAAAATCGGCCTGACCACGGACCAGCTCACCAAGGCCGAACGACGCAGGTGGCGCCGGTCGGTCGAGCTGACGAAGATCGCCCTGTCCTCCGTGCCAATGGACGGCGCGCTCTTCTTCGACCTCCCGATCGGCCTCGCCTCCTCGATCTCGAAGCGTGAAGTCACGATCACCGCGGCCGAGTACACCGAGGTGATCACCCCGCTCATCACTCGCGCCCTAGCGCCGGTTCAGCAGGCCCTGAAAGACGTGGCCATCACCCCGGACGACATCGACTCCGTCCTGATGATCGGCGGCACTTCGCAGATCCCCCAGGTACGTCACGCCCTGGGTAAGCTCCTCGGCCATGACCGCATCGTCGACAGCGGTCTGTGCCGGCCTATGACCGCCGTTGCCCGAGGGGCAGCCATCTATGCTGCCTCCCTCGACGGCGAACTCGGCGACGACAGCGACTTCTCCCTGGTGACCAGCTACGACCTGGGAACGGCCGTGAGCGCTGGCGAACAGAGGGGCTTCCGTACCATCATCCGACGCAACGCCACGCTGCCCGCGGAGGGTACGGCCAACTTCTACCCGGACACGCCGGGCGCTTCCTTCGTGCGCGTTCCGGTGATCGAGGGCGAGGTCGGCCACTCGGCCGACAGCGACCGTGCTTTCCCCCTGGCCAACATCGAGGTGAATCTCCCGACCCGCGAACAGGACATCCGACGGAACAAGATCGAGATCAAGTTTCGCTACAACGAGAGCGGCATCCTGCGCTTCACCGCCACCCATGCGGAGACCGGCTTGGTGCTTGCCGAGCGCGAGATCGATTCCTTCGGCCCTGACGGCACCCCGCTGCAGCACGGCCTCGACGATGAATTGACCCGCCTCTTGGCCCACACCGTCCGCCCGTTCGCCGACGGCTCCGCCAACGTCCGACACCTCTCGGCGGCCGAAACGGCCAACGCCCGCCCCGCCCCGATCGACATGTCCGTGCGCGTGGTGGAGACCGACCCGGCCGTAACAATCAATGGCGAGCCGCAGGGCGTGATGAGGGAGTGACTTTAACCAGCTCCTGGACTCCGTTGGGTCGGTGCACATCCTGTGAGCGGGCCCGGGGTTGGTTGGCTTCGGCGCGGTCGAGCGCTCTGCTCAGGGCCTGGACGGCCTGGTCGGCGGAGTCCTTGAGGAGGAGGCCGTAGAGGTTGATGGTGGTGGCGAGGGTGGCGTGGCGCAGGGGCTTGGAGACGACGGCGAGGGGGATGCCTTCGGCTACCATGATGCTGGCGGCGGTGTGGCGCAGGTCGTGCAGGCCGATTGTGGGGAGGGCGGCTTCGGTGGTGCCTTTGCGGAGCTGGTCGAGGACCCACTGCGGGCGTAGGGGCAGGCCGCTTTGGTGGGCGAAGACGAGGCCTTCCAGCCGGCCGTCGGGGTGGGCGGCCATTTGGAGGGCGGCCATGACTCTGGGGGAGAGGCTGATCCAGGCGCGGCTGGCCTCGGTCTTGGGCTCGCGGAGGTGAAGCTTGCCGTTGTTGACGGCGGAGAGGGTCCAGCGGACATAGAGCTTGCGGTCCATGAGGTGCACGTCGGAGCAGTGAAGGGCGAGGATCTCACCGCGGCGCATGCCGGTGCCGAGCCTGACCTCGAACAGGTCGGTCAGCCGGTCGGCATAGTGCTCGGCGTTGTGGCGCAGGAACGCTGCCGCCTCGTCGGGCGTCCGGCAGACGCGCTCGGCGGCACGGGGCTTGGACGGGACCGAGTGCTTGGCCGGGTTGTAGCGAAGCCGCCACGAGCACACCGCGTGGTTCAGCGCGTTGCGCAGCGTGGTCACGCCCCGGTAGATCGTGACCCGGCCGCGGCCGGCCTGCTGCTGGGCCGTGACCCAGGCGTCGACATGCTTGAGGCGCAGGTCGGGGAGCCGGTAGTGACCGAACGCGGGGATCAGGTACCGCTCGACGCAGCCCGCGTACCCGGCGTAGCTGTTCGGCGCGAGCACCTCCTTCTTTGCCGCGAGCCACTCCCGCAGGAAGCTCGCCACGGTGGCCCGACGGTCCTCGTAGACCCCGCCCAGCTCGCCGTCGAGCACCGCCTTCATCTCCCGGGCCGCCTTGGCCCGGGTGGCGAAACCGCCCCGACGGCGAGTGCGGCGCCTCCCGTCCTCCGGGGCCAGGTCGACGCAGTACGTCCACGACCCGTGACCCGCCTCCTCCAGAAGTCGCACACACCACGGACCCAGCTGCTTTCAGTGCCCGTCCGAACAACCACACCGCCGATAGACCCGGCCCCGCCGTGCACGCTGTCCCATGAGCTTCCCCTTCTCCCGATCGGGTGATCCTGGGGCCAAGAGTCGCCGCCTGACCGGGCGTGGCGGCAGAGCGTGAGGGGCAGCGCGCGAGGCACGTCAGAACCACACGGCGAAGACACGCTCAAGACGACACACCGCCCGGAAGATCACTATCCGCAACTGGTGGGTAAGCGACCGTGATCCGCCCGCAGGCGCCGGCTCCGTGGGCCGGCTAACGGCATCGCCACGGGGGGCAATCGGGCCGGAACGACGCCGCTTGCTGAAGGGCCGACAGGTCTCGATCACGGGCCGTAGCTGTCGCGGGGCGGTCGGCCTGGGACCACTTTGGGACCACACCTGATGAGCGCCTATGGACGCCGATGGTCCGAAACGGACACTTCTGTACGAAGTAAACACTGAGCAACTGTCAGCTCTCTGTGCCGCCGCTTCCGCCGAGAAGTCCCAACTCACTTGTATTTCAGGATAGTTGAGCAACAAAACAGCCGAGGCTTTGAGGCCTCGGCTGCCGACAATAGTTGAACCCCTTGACTTGGGGGTCAAGGGGTCGCAGGTTCAAATCCTGTCGTCCCGACGGGAGTCGGAAAGGCCGTTGGCCGGGAGAAATCCCAGGTCAGCGGCCTTTTTGCTGATGATACGTCAGTGGATCGGGCCCGCGACAAGCACTCCCTGGCGATCTTGCTGGGGACCACCTGGGGATCAAGGCCAAGGAATCGCGGTCACGGTGCGTCCTCGGGTGCGCCGCCAGGGCGTCCATATCGGAGCTTGTGCCCGGATTGCCCGGATTGCTGCTGGTGCACTGTCATGTCTTGGATGGGTGGGGAGTTTGATGATGGTGCACCTTGACCTGCCGGGCGCTCGAGTCAAGTGTGCTAGTGGGTGGCAAATCCGCGCAAACCGCGTGAAAGTTCCGGCCTTGCGGATCAGGAGCGGCGAGGCTGTGCATCGCTATGTGGGTGGGCGGATTATCCGCCTTGTCGGAAGTGGCTCCGAATTCCGCAGGCGGGCGATGAGCGGCTGGATTTCGGCCTATGCCTGTAGGGTCGGGGTGAACCCGGATGTGGCGATAAGGCGGCGGCGCTCTTGTGCCGAGCGCTTCCGAAGGGAGCAATCTTGTGCGTGCCTGTGTTGCTCGGGTACCCCGCTGGTGCCTCGGTTCGGGCATGTGTCATTCGACCCCGGTGATGTAGTTGCTGTTGTTGAAACCTGACAGGGCGATTGGCGCGCTCCCGTAAGCCGAGGCCAGCTGGTCGTAGCTTGTCTGCGATCGCTGGGGCGGCTGCTTGGCGCAGCAATGAACAAGAAGGCGCCCGACAGGAAGCGGGGACTGGCCGTCGACGTGCTGGGCCTGGCCATCGGTGTTGTGGTCCTGACCACGAGCGCGCACGACAACGACGCCGGCATCGCCCTGCTGGACCAGGCGGCCGAACGGTGCGGGACGCGCCTGGAGAAGGCCCTGGTCGACCAGGCCTTTTAGGACGCCGTGATCATCCATGGGGCAGTGAACGACATCACCATCGAGGTGGTCCGGCGAAACCCCGACAACCAGGGCCAAGCGCTGGGTGGTCGAGCAGGCCAACGGCACGCTCATGCTCCACTGGCGCCTCGCCCGCGGCCACGACCACCGCCCGACAACGCCGCCTCCCGCGCCTACTGGGCCTCCACCGCCAGCATGCTCCGCCGCCTCACCACCCCCCAGCCCTGCCCGGGGTGACGAGGTGAACCTGGCCGCCACCGTCTGCCAGCGCATCGTGACCGCCTTCAACGAGCATCCCGGGCGGGCTTTCGGGGTCGGAACCTACACAAACTCCTCGGGCTGCCCACCGACGAGCCCTCGATCAACGTCACCGGCTCCCGCCTGGGATGACTCGTTCGTCAGGGATGCCTCGACCGATCCGGGCGTGGTCGCTATCAGAAACGGACTTAACACCCTTCCATACGCCATGATCACGCAAGTGTGCTGATTGGATCGAGCTGTCAGGCCGTTACTGAGAGCTTGCTCAGGCGCGTTTACCGGCGATGGGTAAAAAGTGCGCTCCCCAGGGCAGTTGAGTCGGTGGTGGCTAAGAACCGACTGGGTCACCACCGGGCGGACGGGTTCGGAACGCCCGAGCCATACCGGTCGCGCAGAGCTGTTACCACCCCGATGATCTCGCCATTCTCAGGAACGGCGCGCAAGGCGCTGGCCCGCAGGGAGCCGAGAGTTGGGGACTCACCTGACCTGTTCAACCGGGATCTTCAGAAATGGGCTGGGGCTCCCGTGCCAGCTGATGCGGAGGGTGTCGCGGGCACGGGTGGCCGCCACGAAGAGTAGGGAACGGGCTTTCCGCAGTTCGCGGTTGTACTTAGCCAGGTCGTCGCTGCGCAGGCGCTCGTGTGACCTGCGGGGCAGGACCCCATCCGCTGCAGCGACGATGGCCAGGCGCTGGTACTCGAGGCCCTTGAAGCGGTGCATCGTCCCGACATGGACGATGCCGTCTCCGACGGGGCCGTCCTTGGAGAGTTCGGCGGAGGTGACACCGGCTTTCCCGAGTCGGTGCCGTACCTCGTTGACGAGTTCCCGGTCTGCGACGCATACCGCGATCCGGCCTGCGGGGTCACGTGGAGCACCGCGGTCGTCCAGGGACAACTCCGCACGCCACTGCCCCAAGGTCTCGGCGAGGCTGTTCAGCTCCTCGTCCCAACTCGTGCACGGCACAAGCTCGGGGGCAGGCCCGTGCAGCACGGAACGGTATCCGGCCAGGGTGTCCGTTCCGTCGTCCAGGTCGTCGTACGAGATCCCGGGAGCCTCCACCAGGCGCAGGGCCTCGGCGAGGATCTCCTTGGTGGTGCGGTAGCTGAGGGTCAGCCGCGAGGAGCGTCCGCGGATGTGGATACCGAGGGAGCCGAGTGCCACCTGGTTGTCGTAGATGCGCTGGTGAGTGTCCCCGGCGATGAAGAGGTCGTTGGCCTGCTTCGGGTCCGCCATAGCGCGCAGCATTTTCCAGTGGGCCGGACTGAGGTCCTGGGCCTCGTCCACCACGATGTGCCGGTAGCGGAAGTTCACGAGCGACCGTGCTCCGGATCGGTCGTCGAGGGCGACGGAATCCAGCTTGCCCGCCTCCTGAAGCTCCTTCCGCCGTTCTTCGATGCCACGGGCCCGTTCGATCTCGTAGCGGGCGGCGCGCTCGGCCGCCTGGCTCCACGTCTCCACCCGCCGGTCGTCCAGACGCGCGGTGAAGCGATCCACAATCCGCCAGACCTGATTCCGCTCGGGCCTGGTCAGGCCCCGGCCCCGCCCTGCGCGGCGTGCCTGGAAGTAGGCCGAGCGGGTGGGCTCGGCCTGCCCGAGGATGACCTGCTCCCACTCCTCCAGGAGGAACTCCGCCTCCCATTTCTGCTCCCCGAGCTCGGCGAGAAGCTGACGCATCTCGTCGAGGGCGACCTTGCCGGTGATCCGCTGCCGGGATCGGCCCGGCACGGCGTTCTCACCCAGGACCTTCGCGGCCAGCTGGTCGATGTGGGCAACCTCCACGCGGGCGAGCTGCTCCGGCTCCAGCAGTGAGGCGAGGCGTTGCCGCAGGTCCGTGGTGAGGTTCTTCGTGTAGGTCGTCAGCAGGATCGGCTTGCCCTGGCCCGGAGGGAGGCGGTTCACCAGGTACTTGACACGGTGCAGGGCGACGATGGTCTTTCCGGTGCCAGGACCGCCGGAGACGCGGGTCGGCCCGCTGTATTCCCGCTCGACGACGCGCGCCTGGGACGGGTGCAGAAAGACCTTCCAGGCGCGGAAGTCGCCCTCCTCCAGCTTCGCGCGTACGTCGTCGTCGACGGTGGTGACTTCGGTGCGAGCTAGCGCCGCCGCGAAGTCGTCGGGATCAGGAGCCTGATCGAGTGCTTGGGCAGCGAGGATCTCCTGGCGTACGTCCTCCACCGGCATGCCGGAGGCGAGTCCGGTCAGCACGTCCTTGGAGAGCAGCGGGGCGTTCTCCAGTAGCCGGTCGAGTTCATCGCTGTCGACAACCACGAGGGCGACCGGGATCAGCTGTTCGGCAACACCGAGCTCGCGCAGGAGGTCCGCGTCGTACTCGCCGAGCAGCGGCTGCGCGGTCTGACGCTTGGTATCCGGCTCCAGCGGTCCGGCCTCGAGCACCTCCACGGGGGGCTCGTCCGGGTCGGGAGCGACCGGGGTCAGCGTGATACCCGCCCGGCGCAGGGCGCTGTCGCCGACGACGGCGAGGTCGACGAACTCCAGCGCGCCGGTCACCCGGTTCACCGCGACTTCAAGCTCCTGGTAGACGTCCCTGCGGTGTCGTACGGCCAGGACCAGCCAGCTCGACGTGCCGTTGGCGTCCGTACCGGTCGGGGTCAGCAGGGCGCGGTAGGACTGGTCGATGCGCGCGGAGTGGATCTGTGAGTCGCCCTTGAGCTTCTTGAGTCGCAGGCCCGGGTGGTGGGGGTTGTGACGGAAGATGTGGCAGAAGTCGTAGAACTTCGCCTTGACCAGCCGGTCAAGCTTGTAGATCTCGTCCTCGGCCTTGCGGTACAGAGTCAGCCGAGCGGTCATCGGAGACTGCCTTCCAGGTTGTCAGCTGAGGGGGTTTCAGGAGCATCGGTGTCCGGCAGGCGGTCGGTGAGCTCGTCGATGTGGGCCAGCCACTCGGCGGGAGTCAGGACGGTCCACCCTGCGGCGAGGTAGGCGTCGTCACGGCGCTGGGCCTCAGGGTCGTCGTCACCCACGCGCGCACTCACCACGGCGATCTTCGCGTCGCCGTAGTCCCAGGCGAAATCAGCCGGCCAGCGTCCGCTGCCCAGTTCGTAGCCGTACACCGGAGCGCGCTTGCCACGGTCGGCGAGCTGCTCGGCGAGCCGCAGCAACTCCGGCGCCTCGTCCGGATCCTCGCGCATGAGGTCGAGGATCTCCTCGTCCCAGGCGGCGTCGCGGACGAGCCGGGCCACGGCCTGCTCCAACGGCGTCGCCTGGTCGGGCACAGGGTCGCTGCACGCAGCGAGCACCTCGGGATCGAATTCGACCCCCGTACTCACCGCCAGTTGTACGGCATCACCACCGGCCGCCGAGTCGGGGAGGAACTGGGTGAGATTGGTCCAGTAGAGCCAGGCCTGCCAACGCCTCTTGTGCGCCGCTTCGTCGGTGAAGACGGCCGGGCGGTCGTCGAGCACGGCGATGAGGCTCCAGCGCAGCCGGTCCGGCCGTGCTGCGTTCAGCAGAACCAGCAGGTCGAGCCCGGCGGTGTCGGTGCTGCGGAAGACGTGCACGGGGCCGATCGGCGTTCGCGCGGCTGGGGCACCGCCGGCCTCGTCGTGGCCGGACAGTTCGCGTCGGATGGCTGCGACGAGTTCCTCCCGGCTCGAGGCCTGGGCCACGGGACGGGTGCCCGAGTGCCGGGTGAGCCCAGTGACCAGTGCCTGGGCGCGGCGGGCCCAGAGCTGGGGATCAGGGTCGCGCAGATAGCCGAGCAGGGTCTCCAGCGGATTGACGAAGACCGCGCCGCCGAAGTCCGAGCGGCGGCCTCCGTACTGTTCGTAGGCGTTCCTGGCCTGGTCCTGCGCCTGGCCGTGGTAGGGCGGCCAGGCTGGCTCGCCAGTGACCGGCAGGTCCTCGAATCGGTCCAGGTCGTCCCAGGTGATCTGGAAGATGGCTTCGCCTCCGGCTCGCACGGCGGTGCGCTTCGCCGCGTCGGATGCGATCCGGTTGTGCTCGGGGCTCGCATGGTAGCGGTACCCCTCCAGGTAGGCGTGGATGACGCGGCGCGGACCGTCCACCAGGGAGAAGGTGAAGTCGGTGACCGTACCGGGAAGTCGCTTCTGGCCGACCAGCCGCCAGTGCACGGTCTCCTCGTCATTGGTGAGCCGAAGGTGCGCGCTGAGGTTCCCGTCCTCGTCCATCGAGACGCCCTTGGTGACGTTGGCCCAGCGGCGCAGCACGGCCAGGAAGCGCCGCTCCAGCTCTGAGTCGACCTGGGCCTCCAAACCGACGTCGGCAGTCGTGGCGATGGCGTCCGTCGCCCAGCCGTCGCCGCCGCCCGGGGCGAAAAGCAGTTCCTCCAGCATCTCCATCGCCTGCTGACGGGTGACCAGGTCCTGGAAACGGTCCGGGGTGTAGCGGTAGAGGCAGCGGTGGCAGGCCGGTCGGTTCTCGGCAGCACACGGACACGTGCTGATCAGCCGGTAGGCCGCCGCGAGCGTCTCTCGGAAGGGCGCCGGCTCCTTGAGACGGTCCAGGTAGCCGGTGCCGCCCGGGAGCCGGTCGAAGAGTACGAGGTAGCGCCGGGTCTCCCCAGGCGTGGGGCCGGGCATCACCGCGAGGGTGGTGTCCAGGTGCTGCGGCTCGCCGCCGAAGTGGAGGTCGACGCCGAGGTGCAGTGCAGCCCGGAAGGAGTGGACCTTGGCGTCGACGTCGACGACCGCTGCGGGGAGCAGTACCCGCAGTGCCTCGGTCGGCAGTTGATGGGCGAGCACGACCGGTTCCTGGCTGACGCCGCTTTCCCTGGGGGATTTGCCGCGCCTCAGCGGACACCAGGGCCGGTGGTGCCGTAGCTCCGGGTTCCGCGCCGCTGCTGTGGACGCCTCGACGGCGTCGGAATCCTCGTCGAAGACCGGCTTGCCGTCGGCGGTGGCCGCACCACAGCCGGTGCACACGTGGAAGGGGTTGAGCCGGACCTCCTGCCCGGCGAAGGCGTCACGGGCCGGGGTGTCGTAACGCAGCGGCCCGAGGTTGAAACGGCGGATCCAGGCACTGCGGGTGTACTCGACGGCGAAGGTCGCCGTGGTGTGCCGCCAGGCGCCGGGCTCGATGGTGGCCGGGTCGATGTCGACCGCGTCGGTCAGGGTGTACGAGCGCTGCTCGCGCTCGTCCCGGTCGTCCCGGATACGCGCATCCTCGCGGCGGGCCCGGGAGGTGACCACCGCGGGCTCGACCACCTGGAACAGGCAGCCGTCGTCCTGGATACGGGTGCCGTTGCAGCGCGGGCACGGGGTCCGATCGGCTGCTGCGTTCTCGGTACGGACGTGCCCACAGGCCGGACAGACGCGCCAGGTGCGCCAGGCCTGGCGGCCACCATTGGTGATCTCGATGCCGGTGACCCGGTGCTTGTAACCGTTGACGTAGAAGGTGTTGCCGGGGGCGAATTCGGACAGCGCGAGCCTGCGCGGGCGCTCGTACTCCTCCGGCTTGGAGCGGTACTTGACCTTCCCGGTCTTCGGGTCGACGCCGTCCTCACCGTAGAGGGTGGCGGAGAGCACCGTGGTCGAGTCGATCAGGGCGTAGTTGGGCAGCAGCCCGAGGTCGCACAGCGTGCTCTGGGCGGGCTCCTGGTCGAGCGAGGCGAGGCGGCTGCCGAGGCTTCGCTGCTCGGCCTCCAGCTCTGCCTTCTGGCGGGCTTGCTCGGGGTCGGTGTCGTGCAGGTCCGTCACGGCCTCGGCGATGGCGGCCAGCCGGTCGCGAAGGCTCTGCCGGCCCCGGTACCAGCCGCGCTCGGCCTCCTCGATGCGGGAGCGCAGCCCACCTCGGGCGAAGGCGAGGAGGCTCTGCCGCGACTGCTCGCTCACGCCGGTGGGCAGCAGGGCGAGGAACCCCGCCGCAAGTGCCTCACCCGGCGGCAGAACGGTGGCGATCAGGTCTTCGAGGTAGCCCGATGGCCCGAACAGCTGACCGGCCTTCTGTGGTAGCGCCCGCAGCGGCAGCCTCTCACCCTGGACCTCCCGGGCGAGGCGTCCGGCCGCGGCGAGGTCGAGCAGGTGGGCGAGGTACTGGCGGCGCAGGATCTCGATCGCGGAGAGGTAGCAGCCCGGCGGGGTGATCGTGCCCGCGATCAACTCCTTCGGCTGCTCCAGGAAGTACAGGTCACGCCGGCGGCGGTCCGGGATGGTGAGCAGGAAGGCGTTGCCGGTGTGCCGCCCTGCACGGCCCGCCTGCTGGGCGTAGGAGGCGGCGCGGCGCGGCAGGGCGGCGAGGATGACGGCGGACAGGTCGCCGATGTCGATGCCCATCTCGAGCGTGGGGGTGCAGGAGAGGACATTGGGGTCCTTGAACCCGGCCCGGTGCTTGAACGCCCTCTCGACCTTCTCGCGCTGAGGGCGGGTCAGCAGACCGGTGTGTTCGGCGGTGACCACCTGGTAGGTGCCGGCGTCGCGGTAGAGGCGGCGGTAGTAGTCCTTGGTGAAGTCACGGTCCCGGCGGTGCCGGCCGGACTCCTCACCACGGTCTCCCGCGAGCAGTTTCCCGCTTCGGCAGCGGTAACCGGGGCAGGGCGCCCCGTGCCACTGGTCGAGCAGCTCGGGGTCGACGGTCTGCTCCCACAGACAGTCAGGGCAGCGGACGAAAGCGGTGTTCGCCTCCTCGTCGGCCAGCAGCCGCACGGCGATGTGGCCCGGGAGCAGCCCGTACACGCGCAGCGAACTGTCCTTCGGAGTGCGCACAGCCAGCAGACCGAGGCCGACCAGCGCGGGCAGCAGCTGCTGCCAGAAGACGGCAGCGAGTTCGCGGGGGATGCCGAGGGTTCTGCCTGCCCAGCGCTCGGGCCAGGACAGCCGCCCGGCGGCGAAGTCGAACTCGCTGTCCTTCTTGTGGGCCGAGAGCAGGAAGACGGGGGCGGCGATGCCTCTGGGGAAGGCACGCATGCCCTCGGGGCGCTTTCCCCAGATGTGGTAGCGGCTGGTGCCGGCCTCGTCGAGGTACTTGGCCAGCCAGGCATGGGTGATGCCACCGCGGGTACGTACCCGCTCCAGCAGGATGCGGACCAGGGCGAGGTAGTCGGCGTCCGAGTGCTCGACGAGTGGCACTTTGCCTTCCACCGCCTGCTCGTGTGCGGCACGGGCGGCGGCGATGACGGCACCCGGGTCGGGGATACGGACCTGGGCGGCGGCGGTGCGGGTCAGTTCCAGGGTGCGGCCGTTGCGTGAGCGGTGCCCGAACTCCATGAGGGTGTCGAAGGCGAGCCGCTGCCCGAGCAGCCGCCAGGTGGCCAGATCGCCGCCGCGTCCGGCGCCGGACAGCAGCCGGTCGACGCCCCGCAGCCCGTGCAGGTCCGGCGGCACGACGGCGGCCAGGGTGTCTGGGTCCGTGGTGGCCTCGACCACGTTGGCGACCAGGTCGTTGAGGGCGGTGGGGCGCTCGGTGGAGAGATGGTCGGTGAGCAGTGCCCGCAGCGAGAAGGTGTAGGAGCGGTCGGCGACGAATCCGGCCCGGTGCGCAGCGTCCTGCACCGAGTCGCTGAACATCAGGGTCTTGTCCTCGCCGGCGTTCTGGTCGAGCTCGCCACCGGTGAACAGCTGGGTGATCGAGGCTGCCGCCAGGGCTGCCGAGCCGGTACCGAGATACCGGATGGCGTTACGTCCGGTGCAGGCCGGGCACCAGTCCTCACGGGCCGCGGTGTCGGCCGTGTCGGACAGGTGGACCAGTACGAACGTGGAGTCACCGTCCGTCAGCTGCGGTGCGCCGGTGGCCTGGTCGTAGTCGCGCACCGGGTCCGGCAGCCGGAGCCGGCCTTTCGACCCGTCAAGGATCATCAGCAGCCCGGCGCCGGTGCCGGTCCGGCTCATCGAGGCCGCGCCGGAGCCTTCGCGTGCCTCTCCGTCGGTGGCGGCGATCAGGTTGCGCACTCGGGCCTTGTCCTGGCTGGCTGTCGCCCGCCGGATCTTGACACTGTCGAACTGTACGGCGAGGTTGTCGCTCTCGGGCGAGAAGACCGCCCAGCCGGAGCGTCCGCAGTCGCGGCAGTAGACAGCGGGAAGAAAGAGGTTGGCACGCTGGCCGGAGGTCGCCGTGGTGAGCGGTGCCGTCCGGTCGGCGCCCTGGGCCACCGCTGCCTGCCCTGCGGAGTCCCAGCGGAACTCGGCCTTTCCACTCGCCAGCACCCCGCGCAGCACCCGGCTGATCGAGCGCACCCACTGGTGCACCTCGATCGAGACGAAGGGGCGGCCGTCGGCATCGGCGCGCGCATAGGAGAGCAGCGCGACGAAACGGGCCAGCGCCTCGCCGGCCCGCTCCGGACGGAATGCGATCGTCTCGTCCCAACTGGCCGCGCCGTTCCACCCGAGCAGATCCAGCACCTCGGGAGTCGACTTGAGCTCGCCGTTCAGCGTCAGCAGGAGGGCCCGGGTGTAGCGGTGCCTGCGCAGACGCTCACCGAGGCGCATCGGGTCGGCGTCGCGCTCGCCCGTCACCAGCTCGATGAGATCGAGCAGGCCCTCGTCCGCGGGATCGGCCTTGGGCGGGCGCAGGGCGAGGATCTCGTCCGGGGTCGGGAGCAGCATGTCACGGCGCTCTTCGAAGCTCGGCGTGACCAGGAACTGCTCGACACCGAGCCGGTCCTCGCCGATGACGGCCTCGGAAGTGAAGGGAGTGCCGAAGACGTCGGTGGCGACTTCCAGCAGACGGGCGGAGCCCTCGTTGTCGGTACCGGACGCCAGGGTCGCGGAGGTCGCGACCGGACAGATCGAACCGAGCGGCGCCCCCGGACGGGAGGCACCGACCGCGGCGGCCAGTCGGCGCAGCAGCATCGCCACGTCGGTGGCCTGGGCGCCGTCGTAGCTGTGGAACTCGTCCACCACCACGTACCGGATCTGTGAGTCACGCCAGATTGCGGCGTCATCCGGGCGCTGGAGCAGGAGGTCGAGCATCTTGTAGTTGGTGATAAGGATGTCGGGCGGGGACACCTGCATCTCCGAGCGACGGGTGGCGACCTTGGTGTAGGTGGTGCCGGCCTTCTCCCCGATGTACAGGCCGGCGCGCAGACCCTCCAGCTCGCTGTTGATGGTCAGCAGACCTTGGATGCGTTCTGCCTGGTCGGTGGCGAGAGCGTTCATCGGATAGAGGAACAGTGCCTTGACGCCGCTGTGGCCGGTCTCCCGGTTCGCGCGGGCGCAGTGGTCCAGCACCGGGTAAAGGAAGGCCTCGGTCTTGCCGGAGCCGGTGCCGGTGGTCACCAGGGTGGGCTCCGGCGTGTGGCCGTGTGCACTCGTGAGCCGGGCGAACGCGCGGGCCTGGTGCAGGTACGGGGTGAAACCCGGCCGCTGCCATTCCAGGTGCTGCCGCCAGGATTCGTCGGCGGGGCGGAACGGTGTGCGGATACGGAGGTAGGGCCCGCGGAACATGCCGGAAGAGTCGTCTGCCAGGAAGCGGTACAGCGCCTCGCGCGCGCCCTCGTCCACGAGGGCGTAGGTGGTGGAGAGGTACTGCAGCAGGCTCTCCTTGAGCCCGCGTGCCTGCAGGGTGGGCCTCACGGTGATGCTCCGGCCTTTCGGGGGCGGTGGGCTGACGGACTACCAGTCGGTCAGATCGGTCAGGAAGTCGTGGTGGGAGCGGTTGCTGCCCAGGGGTTGGAGGTCCAGTGCCATCGCCTTGCGGATCACGGCGGGGCTGTCCGACTCACGGTAGACGGGCTTGCCGAGCTCGCGTTGGAGCATGCGCTTGGGATCATCCGGGGACAGCGCCGTGTTCTTGCCACGCTGCTGCTGAGGGACCTTCCAGCCGGCGTGCACGGCAGTGAAGGCGTCCGGGTAGAGCAACAGCCAACTCTCGGTCTCCACCGCGGCGAGAGCGAGGGCGACGCGGGCGGCCGTACCCGATCGGAATGCGGTGGCGACCCGGCTGCGGATCTGGTCGTACTGCGGCCCGATCTGCTGGTCCAGGTCGAAGTGCACCAGCAGCCCGGCCAGGGTGCCGCGCTGACGGGCCGCGTGGGCCTTCGCCAGTGAGACGATCTTGCCGACCCGGAAGTCCAGGCCGGCCCCGGAAGCATCGCGCAGAGCATGGACGGATTTGTCCTGGACGAAGGTGTAGTCGCCTGCCGTCGCCGTGCCCAGGCGGGCCCGGGTCAGTTCGATGAGCACCTCCCGGTCGTTGACGCTCTCGCCCACGACCACGACCACCTGCTTGCGGTTCCTGCCCGACGGCTGTTGGTGCCTAGTCAAGGCCGCCGCCGAGGCTTCCGCTGAACCACAACTCGCCGAGCGGCAGGCCGTCTCCGGCGGTGACGATCTCCCGCATATGGTCGAGACCCACCGCAGGGATGAGCGAGGCGCCGTCCTCGTCACGCTCACACACCACCAGCTCCTCGGGCCGCAATCGGTCCGCGAGTGCCGGTGAATGGGTCGCGACGAGGTACTGACTCAGCTGACTGGCCTCGCGGAGCCGCTCCACGATCAGGGAGAGAGCGTGCGGGTGCAGGCCGTGGTCGATCTCCTCGATACAGGTGAGCGCGGGCGGGTTGGGATCGTGGAACAGCGCGAGCAGCGAGAGCAGACGGACGGTGCCGAAGGAGGCGTCCGCCAGCGGTGTGGTGTGCCGCAGCCCGCGTTCGCGCAGCTCGACCCGGACCTCGCGGGCGGAGCTGCCACCCTGGGAGAAGACGATCTCGTCGAGGTTCGGGACGACGCGCCGGGCGTCCTCCGCGAGCTGGGCCCAGGCGTCGGGGTGGTGCAGGCTGAGGGTGAGCAAAAAGTCCGCGAGGTTGGCGGCGTCGGAGCCCAGTGTCGCGCGCCCGGTGAACCGGGAGGGCTGCCGGGCGGACTCGACGTCCACGTCGAAGACCCGGAAACCGGCCAGGTGCTGGGCAACGGTCGCCACCTCCTCGCTGCCCTCGGTCCTCGCCAGACGGGGAAGGGTGGACAGGCCGGAGGAGAGCCGCTGGATGCCGAGCCTGCGGCGGGCCGAGTCGTCGAGGTCGGCGGGCGGTGGGGAGTCGAACGCCGTACGCCAGGCGAACGGTGGCTCTTCGCGTTCCTCCTGTTCCGTGACGGTGACGTCCTCGCCGTTGACCTTGATGCGGCGAGCCTGGCTTTCGGCACTCTGGAAGGCGAAGGTCTCCTCTCGGGAGAGGCGGTAGCCCTCGGGGGTCTCCAGGTCGGCGGCGCGGCGGATCACCAGCTCGTACTCGTCGGGCACGGTGGAGGTGGCCCGGTCGGTCCACACGGCGTCGAGGGCGATCCGCATCGTCTCTGGCGGCCGGGACCCGCCCCAGAACGCGACCTCGTCGTACCCGCCGCGCATGGCGAGCGCGCTCTCCAGATCGAAGCGGATCACGTCGGCGAGGAAGCCGAAGACCTTGAGGACGTTTGTCTTCCCGGTGCCGTTCGGCCCGACCAGGACGGTGAGTTCACCGAGGGGCAGGTCGATGCTCCGCAGGCTGCGGAAGTTCTCGACTTGAAGCCGGATGAGCCGACGGTCCGTCATGAGGTGATCCCGTCCGTGGAGGTGGCGTCGGAACGTGCAGGCGGTGTCCACGCGCCGGCGGCGATCGCGTCGTCCACCCGGGCCTGGAAGAGCGCGTGCGCGGCGGTCATCTCCGCGACGCGGTCGGCCTTGTAGAAGGGGGCGGTATAGCCCTCGGGGGGTGGGGTCGCGCCGGTTCGGTCGGCCAGGTGGGCCTGGAGCTGGAGGTAGTCGTCCTTGGTCTGGCCGTAGCCGTAGGTGTTGTGGTTGCCGGCGATCTTGCGGCCCTTGGCATCGAACCACATCTCGGCCTCGTAGTCGGCGAGGATGGGGAAGCGGGCGCGGTAGATCGCCGCCAGCTGCTCGGCGGTGATGCCGAGCTGGACGGAGACGAGGGCATCCAACTCGACGAGGGCGGCCCGGCGTTCGTACTCGGTGCGGAGGGGGATGGACATGGTCCACTCGGCAGTGAGGTTGGACGCGAGGGGACTGGCCTCGGCCAGCCTCGGCCAGGGGTGGGCCCAGTCCTCGGTGGCGGCCCAGTTAGGGGAGAAAA
>NZ_LGDO01000486.1:0-45589 GCF_001279805.1 Streptomyces sp. XY431 | reverse complement strand
GGCCCGTTCGCCGGCGCCGTGCAGCCAGGTCTCGACGGCCTCGGCGAAGGCGCCGCCGGGGAGGGCGCCGCACTGCTCGGGGAGGGTCGGCGGCAGCGTCCCGGCCGGTGCCGCGGGGAGCGCGACGGCTCCGCCGTCCCCGTCGCCCCCGCTGCCCCCGCTGCCGTCTCCGCCGTCCCCACTGCCCCCGCCGCCGTCCCCGCCGTCCGCCGCCGCGAGGTCGGCGAGCAGCGCGGTGAGCAGCAGCGGGTTGCCCCCGGTGGCGCGGGCGCAGTCGGCGGCCAGGCCGGGGGGTGTGCCGGGTCCGAGCCGCTGCCCGGCGAGCAGAACGGCCGCCGGGGCGCCGAGCGGGGCGAGCCGCAGGGTGGTGGCGAGCTCGGGCGGCAGGTCGCGGGCGAAGCGGTCGGTCCGGCCGGTGAGGGTGGCCTGCCGGCGTTCGGTGGCTATCAGCAGGGCGGGCAGGCGGTCGATGCGACGGGCGACCTGGCGCAGCCAGCGGCGGGAGGGCTCGTCGGCGAGGTGGATGTCGTCGATCGCGAGCAGCAGCGGGTGGTGGGTGCCGTGCAGCCGGAGCAGGGACCAGAGGGTGGACTCGGCGGTGTCGGGCTCGATGCCGACGGCGGCGGCCTCCGCGGGGCCCGCGGCCGCCGCCGCGGGGGCCCAGGCGGTGTGGACGTAGGGGCCGGCGGGGGTCGGACCGGTGTCGAAGAGCTGGCGGGCGGCCGCGTAGGGGGTGGTGGCCTCCTCGGCGGAGCAGCGGGCGCGCAGCACGGTGGTGCCGTCGGCGGCGGCCCGGCGGGCGGCCTCGGCGAGGAGCGCGGTGCGGCCGGTGCCGACGGCGCCGGTGAGCAGCAGGACGTGGCCGGTGCCGCGGCGGGCGCCGGCGGCCCGGTCGGCGATCAGCCGCAGCTGCGGTTCGCGGTCCACGAGGCGGGTGGACGTGGCGGTGCTCATCCAGGTGCTCCTCTTTGCCCTTCCCGGGTCTTCGTCGGTGTCCGAACGGGCACCGCCTGTCGTTCTACCGGGAAAACGGCTTGACGTACTAACCACGCGTTACTGGCGAGTCAGGTTTCCGCGCCGCGGACGGAGTTTCCCGCCCGAACTGCCCCGGGCCGCTCCGGCCGCCCGATTGGACGGTTTCGCGGTGTTCCGGCGGCTCGTCGACCCACCTCTCCCGTGTTCCAGACCACCTGGGGGGCCGAAAACGTTGCCTCCCCCCGATCGGCGGGGACCGGTCGGCGGGCCCGATCTCGTGGTGGACCACGATGGCCGGGAGCCTGCCCGGGCGGGAAGCATGGTGGTTGATTCCGGGGCACGGGCAGCGCTCCCGGATCGCCGTCGAAACGGTCGGCCTACCCGGGTGGGGCGCCACGCCCTGACGTTCGGGGTCCGCCGGGTGGCCGGGCCGGCTTCTCCAGGAGGGGGCCAGATTTGACTGTTCTGCACACCGAGTACGACCGCCGGGGCACGGCGGTGGGGTCGTCCGGGTCGGCGTCCGCCACCCGCACGGTCCCGCCGCAGCGCCCGACGGCGTCCCGCTCGGTCACCACGAACACCCATGCCGTCGGTGCCGCCGCGGCAGCCGTCCACCCCCAGGCCGCCGTCGCCGTCCGCGGTGCGGCCGGGGCCGGGCGGGCGGTCGCCGCGGCGACCGCCCGCAGCTCGACGGTGCCGGTCGCCGTCCAGGCCGCCGATCCGCTCTCCCGGGCCGGGGCGGAGGCGCAGCTGCGCCGCTTCCCCGGGGTGGCGGTGGTCGACCCGAGCGGCGCGTCCGGTCCGGGCACGGTCACCGTGCTGGTCGCCGAGTCCGCCGACGCGGCCGCGACGGCTGCCCTGCGCCGGCTGGTCCGCGGGGCCGGGCAGCGGGTGGTGCTGGTGGTCGAGCGGCTGCGCGAGACCGAGCTGATGGAGGCCGTCGAGTGCGGAGTGGCGGCGATCCTGTGGCGGCGGGAGGCGACGCCGGAGCGGCTCGGCCGGGCGGTGCTGGCCGCGGCCCGGGGCGACGGCGACCTGCCGGCCGACCTCCAGGGGCGGCTGATCGCCCAGGTGGGGCGGCTGCAGCGGTCCGTCCAGGGCATGCCGGGCCAGGCGCCGACGGGTCTGTCGGAGCGTGAGTCGGACGTGCTGCGGCTGGTCGCCGAGGGCTGGGACACCGGGGAGATCGCGGCCCGGCTGTCGTACTCCGAGCGGACCGTGAAGAACGTGCTGCACGGCCTGACGACCCGGCTGCAACTGCGCAACCGGGCGCACGCGGTGGCCCACGCGGTGCGCGAGGGCTACATCTAGCCGCACCCCGCGGCAGTACGGCGGTGCTCCGCCGGTAGCACGGCAGTGCACCGCCGGCAGCCCAGCAATCCGCCGGTAGTGCAGCGATGCGCCAGCAGTACAGCAGTGCTCCGCCGTGGTCCGGGCGGGCGGGTGCGGTACCCGCCCGCCCGGGTCACGAACGAGTCGCCAAGATCTCACCTGTTGGAAAGGTCCGGGGACTATCCGCCGGAGGGGAGCGCACGGCAGACTTCTACGCGCGTACTTCTACGCGCGTCAACGCGCCTGCCCGCCATCACCGGCGGCGATCCCGGCCACCGTTGACGGTCCGTTGCCGCCGTCCCCACCGGGAGAGTCGTCCATGCCCCTGAACCGCCGTGACTTCGTCACCCGGTCCGCCGCCACCGCCGCCGGAGCCGCCCTCGCGAGCGGCGGGGCCCTCGCCGCCGCCACTCCCGCGGCGGCCGCCGGACCGGACGAGGCCCGCGCCAAGGGCCGGACCAAGCGCCAGGCCTTCACCGTCATGGGCACCACCGACCTCCACGGCCGGGTGCTCAACTGGGACTACTTCACCGACGCCGTCTACGCCGACAAGGCGCACAACGAGGTCGGCCTCGCCAAGATCTCCACGCTGGCCAAGCAGGTCCGCGAGGAGAAGGGCTGGGACCGCTGTCTGCTCATCGACGCCGGTGACACCATCCAGGGCACCCAGCTGACGTACTACTACGCCCGGGTCGAGCCGATCGCCACCGAGGCCGACACCGCGCCCGAGCACCCGATGGCGCTCGCCATGAACACCATGGAGTACACCGCCGCCGCGCTCGGCAACCACGAGTTCAACTACGGCATCGACACCCTGCGCGCCTACGAGGAGCAGCTGGACTTCCCGCTGCTCGGCGCCAACGCGCTGAACGCCCGCAACGACAAGCCGGCCTTCCCGCCCTATGTGATCCGCAAGGTGAAGCTGGGCAACGGCCCGGCCCTCAAGGTCGGCATCGTCGGCCTGACCAACCCGGGCATCGCGATCTGGGACAAGGCGAACGTCGCCGGCAAGATGACCTTCCCGGGCATCGTCGAGACGGCGAAGATCTGGGTGCCGAAGGTCAAGGCCGCCGGCGCGGACGTCATCGTGGTCGCCTGCCACTCCGGCATGGACGAGGCCACCTCCTACGGCGACCAGCTGCCCTGGGCGGAGAACGCCTCGGTCGCGCTGGCCGAGCAGGTGCCCGGCATCGACGCCGTCCTGGTGGGCCACGCCCACAAGGAGATCCCGCAGCGCCTGGTCGTCAACAAGGAGACCGGGAAGACGGTCGTGCTGTCCGAGCCGCTGTGCTGGGGCCAGCGGCTGACCTGCTTCGACTTCGAGGTCGAGCTCGTCGGCGGCGCGTGGAAGGTCGTCTCGCTCTCCTCCCGGGTGCTGAACTCCAACACCGTCCCGGAGGACCCGGAGATCGTCGGCCTGATGACCGAGCAGCACAAGAAGGTCGTCGAGTACGTCAACCAGGTCATCGGCACCGCCAAGGTCGCGCTGTCCATCGCCGACGCGCCGTTCAAGGACACCCCGATCATCGACCTCATCGGCCGGGTCCAGGCCGACGTGGTGCGCGACGCGCTGGCCGGCGGCCAGTACGCCAAGCTGCCGGTGCTCGCCCAGGCCGCGCCGTTCAACCGCAGCGCCGTCATCCCGGCCGGCCAGGTCAAGCTGCGCGACGCGGCCGGCCTGTACATCTACGAGAACACCCTGGAGGCCCGCATCCTGACGGGCGCCCAGATCAAGGACTACCTGGAGTTCTCGGCCAAGTACTACAACCAGCTCGCCCCGGGCGCGCCGGTCGACAAGGCCACCCTGACCAACGCCCAGAACACCCCGGACTACAACTACGACTCGGTGTACGGCGTTTCGTACGACATCGACATCGCCCAGCCGGCCGGCTCGCGGATCGTCAACCTCAGCTTCGAGGGCCGTCCGATCGACCCGACCGCGCAGTTCGTCCTCGCGGTGAACAACTACCGCGCCAACGGCGGCGGCAACTTCCCGCACGTCGCGGCCGCCCAGAAGGTGTGGGCCAACTCGGACGAGATCCGCAACGCGATGATCGCCTGGGTGAAGGCGAAGGGCGTCATCGACCCGGCCGACTTCGCCGCCGAGTCCTGGCGCCTGGTCCGGGCCGGCCAGCCGGTCTTCTGACCGACCCGGCCCCACCGCCGGCAACCGGTCCCACAACCGGAAACCCGGTCCCACGGCCGGCGCACCCCACCGGCCCGCACGGCCGGAACAGCCCCCGGGGCCCGTACCCCGGGGGCTGTTCCTCTCCCCCGCCCGCTCCCCCGCCGGTAGCGTGGCCCGTATGCGGACCATCGCCGCCTGGCCCCTGGACGCCCCGCCCCCGGCCGACGTGCCGACCGAGTTCCACACCCCCTGCACCCGCGTCGGACGGGACCTGCGGCACCTGCCCGCCGGTGCCCGACTGCCGGACGGTGCCCGCTGGGAGCTCTCCGAGGAGCCGTACTCCGGCTTCCTGCTCGGCCTCGGCAGCGCCCGGGGCCTGCGGTACACCCTCGAAACGGACCCCTACCTGCCGCCCGGGCCGCTCACCGCGCTCATCGCCGAGCAGGCACAGGACCACCTCACCGGCTACGAGTTCCTCCAGTGGCCGACCTGCCCCGGCCACGTCCACCTGCTGGTGCCGGCCGCGGACCCGGACGACGAGGCACGGGCCTGGTGGCACTGCCGGCGAACCCGCCGCCCCCTCTTCCGCATCGGCGACCTCGGCACCGGCTCCTGAGCCAGGGCGTGACCAGCTCCGCCATCGCCTCCCGCTCGATCCGGGCCGGCTCCGCCGGCCGCGCGCCGGCCCGGGCCGGCTGCGCCGCGTCCCCGCTCTCCCCCGCCGCGGCGACCAGGGCGGCCACCTCGCGACCGGGGTGCGGTCCGACCGGCGGGGCAACGGGACCACCGGCCGGCGAGACGCTGGGACATCTTCCCGAGACCGCAGGATATTCAGCCGCGCGCCCGGCCTGCCTACCGTTGATCACGTCACCGAGAGCAGTGCACCGTCCCGACAAGGAGCAGTCCCATGCGCGCAGTTGTCCAGAAGTCCGTCGGCGGCCCCGAGGTCCTGGAGGTCGTCGAGACCGACCGGCCCGCGCCGCGCGGCGGCGAGGTGCTCGTCCGCGTCCACGCCAGCGGCGTCAACCCGGTGGACGTGGCGGTCCGTTCGGGCGCCTACCCGCTGCTCGGCGAGCCGCCCTTCGGCGTCGGCTGGGACATCTCGGGCGTCGTCGAGGTGGCCGGGCCGGGTGCCCGGTTCAAGGCCGGCGACGAGGTGTTCGGCCTGCCGTTCTTCCCCCGGGCCGCCACCGGCTACGCCGAGTACGTCGCGGTGCCGTCCCGCCAGGTGGCCCGCAAGCCCACCGCGCTGAACCACGTCGAGGCCGCCGCGCTGCCGCTGGCCGCGCTCACCGCCTGGCAGGGCCTGGTCGACGCGGCGGGCCTGTCCGAGGGGCAGCGGGTGCTGATCCACCGCGCGGCCGGCGGCGTCGGCCACCTCGCCGTCCAGATCGCCAAGGCCCGCGGCGCGTACGTGATCGCCCTGGCCAGCGAGCCGAAGCACGACTTCGTGCGCGGTCTGGGCGCGGACGAGGTGATCGACTACCGCACCGAGGGCTTCCTGGCGGCGGTCGGCCAGGTGGACGTGGTGCTCGACTCCTCCTCGCAGGGCACCGCCTCGCTGGAGGTGCTGCGCGAGGGCGGCGTGCTGGTCTCGATCATGGAGCACTGGAACACCGCGCTGGC
This sequence comes from Streptomyces sp. XY431, assembly GCF_001279805.1. Classification (NCBI taxonomy): domain Bacteria; kingdom Bacillati; phylum Actinomycetota; class Actinomycetes; order Kitasatosporales; family Streptomycetaceae; genus Streptomyces; species Streptomyces sp. XY431. The sequence goes on along the minus strand of NZ_LGDO01000486.1, from coordinate 39,528 downwards.
CGCCGAGGTCGAGGCCGCCGGGCGGCGGTTCGCCGGCATCTCGGTGGAGCCGGACTACGCCTCGCTGGAGGCGATCGCCCGGCTGGTGGAGGAGGGCCGGATCCGGCCGCACATCGCCGAGACCTTCCCGCTGGAGGAGGCCGGCAAGGCGCACGAGCTGATCGCCACCGGCCGCACCCAGGGCAAGATCGTCCTCACCGTCGCCTGAGCCGTAGGGTTCCGGTGGAGCACGTACCGACCGGGGGAGGCGGCATGGACATCCTGACCGAGGCGCTGGGTTCGATGCGGACGGGGCAGCCCGCCTCCGTCCGTACCGAGGGCCGGGCCCCGTGGGGACTGCGGCTGCCCCCGGTCGCCGGTGCCGGGTTCCATGTCGTCCTCTACGGGACCTGCTGGCTGGTGCCGCTGGAGGACGACACGGCCGGGCCGATCGCACTCAGCCCGGGGGACGTGGTCTTCCTGCGGGACGGCCGGGGCCACGTCCTCGCCGACCGGCCGGACACCCCGGCCGTCCCCGAGCAGCCCTCGCAGTTCCGGCCGAGCCTGCCGATCGGCACCGTCACCGTCGGCGGGGACGGGCCGCGCACCAGCCTGCTGTGCGGCAACTACCACCTCGACCAGGCACGCCCGCACCCGCTGGTGCGGCAACTGCCGGAGATCGTCCACCTGCAGACCCGGCACGGCCGCCACCCCGAGCTGAGCGCGGCCGTCCAACTCCTCGGCGCCGAACTGGAGAACCCGCGGATCGGCTCGGCCGGCATCGTCCCGGCACTGATCGACTCGCTGCTGCTGTACATCCTGCGGGCCTGGTTCGAGGAGCAGCCGCCCGCCACCGCGGCCGGCTGGGCGGCGGCGCTCGGGGACGCGGCGGTGGCGCCGGCGCTCACCGCGATCCACGAGGCGCCGTCCACGCCGTGGACGGTGGAGTCGCTGGCCACCCGGGCCGGCCTCTCCCGGGCGGCGTTCGCCCGCCGGTTCACCGCCCTGGTCGGCGAGCCGCCGATGGCGTACCTGACCCGCTGGCGGATGACCACGGCGGCGCGTCTGCTGCGCGAGTCCGAGGCCCCGCTCACCACCGTCGCGGCGAAGACCGGCTACGGCTCGGAGTACGCCTTCGCCAAGGCCTTCAAACGCGAGTACGGCCTGGCCCCGGGCGGCTACCGCCGCGAGGCCCGCACGGCCTGAGGCGGGGCTCAGCCCTTCCCTGCCGCGTCCCCGACCACGTCCCCGACCGCCTCCCGGACCGCCGGGGCGACCTCCCGCGCCCACCGGCCGAGGGTGACCGGGTCCGGCGAGCCGTGGTCGGCGGCGAAGAAGGTGAAGCCGGACGCGCCGTGCTCCAGCACCGCGCCGGTCAGCTCCTCCACCCACTGGCCCACCGAGCCGCCGAGCCACCTGCCCTCGGCGTCGCGGGTCGCGGCGAGCGGCCGGTCGGTGATCCGGCCGGGCAGGTTGTAGACGGTGCGGACCTCGCGCGGGTCGCGTCCGACGGCGGCGGCCGCCTCGTCGACGACCGGCCGCGAGGTGCGGTAGCGCTCGCTGAGCCAGTCCGCCGCGTGGCCGGGGATCCAGCCGTCGGCGACCCGGCCGGTGGCGGCCAGCGACTTGGGGCCGTTGGAGCCCGTCCACACCGGCGGCGCGGCGACGGGCGCCGGCTCGATCTCCCGGACGCGGTAGTGCCGCCCCTCGTGGGTGACCGGCGGGCCGCCGCCCGACAGCCGCTTGACCAGCACGATCGCCTCCTCGAAGGCTTCCACCGCCTCGCCCGGGGTGAGCCGCTCGACGCCCAGGTCGGTGATCCGGTCCCAGACTCCGCCGGCGCCGATCCCCAGCACCACGCGCCCGCCGGACAGCGCGGACAGCGAGGTGACGGTCCGCGCCAGCATCGGTGCGGGCCGGGTCGGCAGGTTGGTGACGTTGACGAAGCCGCTGATCCGCCCGGTCCGCCCGAGCAGGAAGCCGAGCGCGGCGTACGCGTCCACCCGCCCGCCGACGTACGGGTGGTCGGACAGCGAGAAGTGGTCCAGCCCGTCCCGGTCGGCCTGCCGGACGAGGTCCAGCAGGCTCGCCGCATCGGCGAGGTCTCCCGGTGCGCCGAATCCGAAGACGACGCCCGCGTTCCCGATGCCCATCGTTCCCCCACATGCAAAAAGGAGCTGAAGTTCGCAGCACGAACATATTAGTTCGTGACGCGAACTTCAACCCCTGCAAGCCCCCGGCCGCCCGCTACTCCCCGAACACCGGAGGCACCTTGTTGTCCAGCACCACCCGACCGAGCAGCCCGCCCAGCAGCTCCCGCTCCGCACCGGAGAGCCCGGCCGGCAGCTCGTCGATCCGGCGACAGGTCTCCGCGTAGAAGCGCTCCGCCAGCACCGCCCCCTCCGCCGTCAGCAGCACCCACACGGCACGCGCGTCCCCTTTGCAACTCTCCCGCCGCACCAGCCCGTTGCGCTCACTCCGGTCGACCAGACCGGTCAGGCTCGACTTGGCCAGCCGCAGCACACCGCCCAACTCCCCCATCACGTACGACCGCCCCAGCAACACACAGAGCAACTGCCCCTGCTGCGGCGTCAACCCGAACTCCCGCGCCGAATCGGCATACACCGCGTCCACCAGGAACGCCGCCCGCACCAACGCCCCCACGACCCCGATACCGCCACCCTCGCTCTTCGCCATCCGACCAGCCTAACAGTCGTAATTCGCAGCACGAACTACTATCTGGAGAAGCACCACGCGATGAGAGGATGGCCCCATGAGCGAGCTCCGGATCCCCGAACGGCATGCCCAGTTGATGGCCTACGCCCAGACCCTGACCCCACCGTCGGGCTGGAAGATCGAGGTGTCGGGCGACGAGATCATCATGATGGCCGGGCCGTCGGTGATCCACCAACGCAATCTGCTGCTCGTCCGCGAGCAGTTCGATGCCCATCGCCCGAAAGACCTGATGCCCAGTGAGAACACCGATCTGAGCTCTCCGAACACCGGCAAGCTCCGCAATCCCGACCTGACCTACATCCCGCTCGCGACCGTCGAGCTCGGCGGCAACCAGGTCCCCGCCGAGCTGGCCGTGATCGCCGTCGAGATCGCCTCCCCCTCCAATCCGGAGAACGACCTGGTCGGCAAGGTCCGCGACTACCCGCAGATGGGGATCCCGCTCTACCTGGTGATCGACCCGCGCGAGGGCACGCTCACCCTGCACTCCGAGCCCGGCCACGGTGCCTACCACCGCCGGTGGACCGGGAAGTTCGGCGACGCCGTGCCGGTCCCGGAGCCGTTCGCCTTCGAGCTCGCGACCTCCGAGCTGCTCCGCTACCCGGCCGCCTAGGGCTTCTCCGCCACGCCGGCCCAGATGCCCACCTGGGAGTCGGTGGGCTGCTCGGGGGTGTCGGGGCGCCAGAGGGGGGCGGTGACCAGGCCCGGGTCGGTGAGCTTCAGGCCGTCGAAGAAGCGCAGCACCTGCTCCCGGCGGCGCATGGTGAGCTGGGCGGAGGCGCTGCGGTAGACGGCCGGGCCGCGGCCGGCGTCGGCGGTGGGGGTGAAGTCCAGGGTGCCGTGGGAGAGGACGAGCCGGCTGCCGGGCGGCAGGGCGTCCACCAGGGTGCGCACGATGCCGTAGGGGTCGTCCTGCTCGTCGACGAAGTGCAGCACCGCGACCAGCAGCAGCCCGACCGGTTCGCCCGAGTCCAGGGCCTGCCGGACCTCCGGGGCGGCCAGGATCCCCGCCGGGTCGCGCAGATCGGCCTGGACCACCGCGGTGCTCTCCGGGGTGGTGCCGCTCAGCAGCGCGCGGCCGTGCACCAGCACGATCGGGTCGTTGTCGAGGTACACCACCCGGGCGTCGGGCCGCACCCGCTGGGCGATCTCATGGGTGTTCCCGGCACTCGGGATACCGGTGCCGATGTCGACGAACCGGCGGATGCCGTCCTCGGCGAGGTGCCGCACCGCGCGGCCGAGGAAGGCCCGGTTGGCGAGGGCACTGATCCGCACCATCGGGCTGATCGCGAGCACCCGCTCGGCGGCCTCCCGGTCGGCCGGGAAGTTGTCCTTGCCACCTATGTAGTAGTCGTACATCCGGGCGGGGTGCGGGACTTCGGGACGCAGATCGGCGGGCGGCCGCGCACCGTCCGCCCCGTCACCGGCGAGCCACTCCCGGCCGATCTCCTGAAACCCGGTCACCCGGCCACCCCTTCGATCCGTCGAACACCAGCAGTCGGGGGGACCCGGCCGCCCCTCCACCGGGGCCGGCCGGGTCCTCGGGCCCGTTCAGAACGGGAAGCGGCTGCGCCCGTGCTGGATCGAGATCCACTTCACCGTGGTGAAGGCGTCCACCGTGGACTCGCCGTTCAGCCGGCCCACGCCCGAGCTCTTCTCGCCGCCGAACGGCACCACGGGCTCGTCCGCGATGGTCCCGTCGTTGACGTGGATCATGCCGGTCTCGATCCGCTGCGCGACCCGCACCCCGCGCTCGACGTCGGCCGTGTGCACCGCGCCGCTGAGCCCGAACGGCGTGTCGTTGGCGATCCGCACCGCCTCGTCCTCGCCGTCGAACTCCACCACCAGCACCACCGGCCCGAACAGCTCGCGCTGCAGGATCGGCGCGTCGGCCGGCAGGCCGCCGAGCACGACCGGGTCCATCAGGCTGCCGACGGTGGTGCCGCGCAGCAGCGCGGTGGCGCCGCCGGCGACGGCCTGGTCCACCTGCGCGGAGATCGCGTCGGCCTGGACCGGGTTGATCAGCGGGCCGATGTGGGTGGCCGGGTCCCTCGGGTCGCCGACCTTCAGGGTGGCGACCTTGGCGACGAACTTGCGGGTGAACTCCTCGGCGACGCTGCGGTCGACGAGCACCCGGTTGGCGGCCATGCAGACCTGGCCCTGGTGCACGAAGCGGCTGAACACGGCCGCGTCCACGGCGTAGTCCAGGTCGGCGTCGTCCAGCACGATCAGCGCGCTGTTGCCGCCGAGCTCCAGCACGGTCCGCTTGAAGTGGGAGGCGGCGACGGTGGCGACGTGCCGGCCGACCTTGTCGGAGCCGGTGAAGGAGATCACCTTGGCGAGCGGGTGCTCGATGAACGCGTCACCGATCTCGGCGATGTCGGTGATCACGACGTTCAGCAGGCCGGCCGGCAGGCCCGCCTCCTCGAAGATCTTGGCGATCAGGGTGCCGCCGACCACCGGGGTCTCCTGGTGCGGCTTGAGCACCACGCCGTTGCCGAGCGCCAGCGCCGGGGCGACGGCCTTCATCGACAGGAACAGCGGGAAGTTGAACGGGCTGATCACCCCGACGACGCCGACCGGCAGCCGGTAGAGCCGGTTCTCCTTGCCGTCCACCGGCGAGGGCAGCAGCCGCCCCTCGGCCCGCAGGGACAGCTGCATCGCCTCGCGCAGCATGTCCTTGGTGAGGGAGAGCTCGAACCAGGCCTTGACGGCGGTGCCGCCGAGTTCGGCCATGATGTCCCGGGTGATCTCCTGCTCGCGGTCCTCCAGGATCCGCAGCGCGCGCTCGAAGACCAGCCGCCGGGTGTAGGGGTTGGTGGCCGCCCACTCCTTCTGCGCCTGCGCCGCGGCCCGGTAGGCCTGGTCGACCTCGTCGACGGTGGCCACGGTGATGCTCGCGAGCTTGTCACCGGTGAAGGGGTCGACGTCGACGATGTCCCAGGAGCCGCTGCCCTCGCGCCACTCGCCGTCGATGTACTGCAGCGCCAACTCGGAAAGGTACGACATCCGATCCCTCTCATACCGTTCGGGAACGCCCGCGATTTTCCGGCGGTCGTTCGCGATCAGAACTGATCGGGCCTCATCGTACTTACCTGCTACAGCTCTTGGCGTACGGAGCGGAGAACTTCTCGTGTCCGCTCGGGAGAAAGGCTGTCCGCCACCAGACCGTCCATCGCGCCCGCGTACTCGGCCACCTCGGCCGGCTTGTCGAGGTAGAGAGCGGTGGTGAACTGCTCCAGGTAGACGATGTCCGGCAGCTCCTGCTCGTCGAAGGCCAGCACCGAGAACGCGCCGCCCTCCGCGCGCAGCCCGCCGAAGCCCAGCGGCATCACCTGGAGCACCACGTTCGGGAGTTCGGTCAGCTCCAGCAGGCGGTCGATCTGCGCCCGCATCAGCTCCGGACCGCCCCAGGGACGGCGCAGCGCGGCCTCGTCCAGCACCGCGACCAGCCGCGGCGCCCGCTCGGCGCCCAGCACCTGCTGCCGCTTGAGCCGCACCTCCACCCGCCGCTCGATCTCGGCCGGTTCGGTCACATGGCCGCCGTGGGTGATCACCGCCCGCGCGTAGTCGGCGGTCTGCAGCAGCCCGTGGACGAACTGGACCTCGTAGCTGCGGATCTCGGTGGCGGCCTCCTCCAGGCCCAGGTAGTTCTGGAACCAGCCCGGCAGGACGTCCCCGTAGCCGTTCCACCAGGAGGTCGCGTTGGCCGCCCGGACCAGTCCGAGCACCGAGGCCCGCTCCGGCTCCGCGTCCACCCCGTACAGGGTCAGCAGGTCGGCGACGTCGCGCTCCTTGAAGCCGACCCGGCCGAGCTCCATCCGGCTGATCTTCGACTCGGAGGCCCGGATCGAGTATCCGGCCTCCTCCCGGCTGACCCCGCGGGCCTCCCGGAGCCGTCGCAGTTGCGACCCCAGCAGCAGACGCCGCACCGTGGCACCGCCACCCGCCTGAGTCGCACTCATCGCCTCAACCTCCGCACGTCAGCAGCCCCCCGGCCGTGGCCGCAGTCTTCCACCAGGGACCGACGAACAACAGTCCTCGGAACGCCCTCATCGGGATCTTCCGCCCCCACCGGGGCCGCCCGGACGAGCGGCGTCCGGATACGCGCGGTAGCCGAACCGTAGCTCCCCGGAACGCACTCTAGTCCCCCGCCGCCGCCGTGCACATCCCCAACCCCCGCCACCACCCGCAGGATGACCACAACTCGGCCGGAACCGACAACAGTTGACGGAACCCGCACGCGCGCCCGAACGTCCCCGGGCATGCGAACGGCGCCTGCCCCCAAACTGGTCGGGGATGTGGGCAGGCGCCAGGGACCGCGGTGGCCCGGCGACGCTGACGGGGTGCGGCTCGGTACGACCCGGCGAATGCGGCGCCGGGCTACCTGGACCGGATCAGACCACCAGAGGGCGGTCCGTCGGCCGGATCGGTGCGGGCAGCGGGGTCTTGCCGCCCAAGTAGGTGTCGACCGCCGCGGCGGCCGAGCGGCCCTCCGCGATGGCCCAGACGATCAGCGACTGGCCACGACCGGCATCGCCGCAGACGTAGACGCCATCGACATTGGTGGCGAACTTCGCGTCCCGGGACACATTACCGCGTGCGTCGAGGTCCACGCCCAGCTGCTCGACCAGACCGTTCCTGACGTCCGTACCGGTGAAGCCCATCGCCAGGGTGACCAGCTGCGCCGGGATCGCCCGCTCGCTGCCCGGCACCTGCTCGAACTTCCCGTCCTTGAACTCCACCTCGACGAGGTGCAGCTCCTGGACGTTGCCCTCCTCGTCACCGCTGAAGTGGGTGGTGGAGACGGAGTAGATCCGCTCGCCGCCCTCCTCGTGCGCGGAGGTGACCTTGTAGGTCATCGGCATGGTCGGCCACGGCTGGCCGGCCGGCCGCTCCTCGCCCGGCTGCGGCATGATCTCCAGCTGGGTGACCGAGGCCGCCCCCTGCCGGTGGGCGGTGCCGACGCAGTCCGCGCCGGTGTCGCCGCCGCCGATGACCACGACGTGCTTGCCCTTGGCGCTGATCGGCGGCTCGACGAAGTCGCCCTCCTGCACCTTGTTGGCCAGCGGCAGGTACTCCATCGCCTGGTGGACGCCCTTGAGCTCGCGCCCGGGCACCGGCAGGTCGCGGGCGGTGGTGGCGCCGGCCGCGACGACGACCGCGTCGAAGCGCTCGCGCAGCTGCTGCCCGGTGATGTCCTCGCCCACGTGCACGCCGGTGCGGAACCGGGTGCCCTCCGCGCGCATCTGCTCGACGCGGCGGTTGATGTGGCGCTTCTCCATCTTGAACTCGGGGATGCCGTACCGCAGCAGGCCACCGATCCGGTCGGCCCGCTCGTACACCACGACGGTGTGCCCGGCCCGGGTGAGCTGCTGGGCGACGGCCAGGCCGGCCGGCCCGGAGCCGACCACGGCGACCGTCTTGCCGGACAGCCGCTCCGGCACCTGCGGGGTGACCCCGCCGCGGTCCCAGGCCTTGTCGATGATGGTGACCTCGACGTTCTTGATGGTCACCGCGTCCTGGTTGATGCCGAGCACGCAGGCCGACTCGCAGGGCGCCGGGCAGAGCCGCCCGGTGAACTCCGGGAAGTTGTTGGTCGCGTGCAGCCGCTCGATCGCGCCGGTCCAGTCGTCCCGGTAGGCGAGGTCGTTCCACTCGGGGATGAGGTTCCCGAGCGGGCAGCCGTTGTGGCAGAACGGGATGCCGCAGTCCATGCAGCGGCCGGCCTGCTTGGTGATGATCGGCAGCAGGCTGCGCTCGACGTAGACCTCGTTCCAGTCCCGGATGCGCACGTCCACCGGACGCCGCTCGGCGAGCTGCTTGGGCGTGGTCAGGAAGCCCTTGGGGTCAGCCACGTGCCGCCTCCATCATCTTGCGAGTGGTCTCGGCCTCGGAGAGGCCATCGCGCTCAGCGGCGTCCTTGGCGGCGAGCACTGCCTTGTAGTCGGTCGGCATGATCGTGGAGAAGCGGGAGACCCCGCTGCCCCAGTCCGCCAGGAGCTCGGCCGCGACGGTGGAGCCGGTCTCCTCGTAGTGCTGCTGCACGGTCTCGCGCAGCCATTCGCGGTCGGCGGCGCCGGGGGCCTCGATGCCCACCATGCCGCTGTTGACGTTCGCCGGGCGCAGGTCCAGCACGTAGGCGACACCGCCGGACATGCCGGCCGCCAGGTTGCGCCCGGTCTCGCCGAGGATGACGACCCGGCCGCCGGTCATGTACTCCAGCGCGTGGTCGCCCACGCCCTCGACGACCAGGGTGGCACCCGAGTTGCGGACGGCGAACCGCTCGCCGGCCTTGCCGCGCAGGTGGATCCGGCCGCTGGTGGCGCCGTAGCCGATGGTGTTGCCGGCGATCACGTGGTTCTGCGCGTCGTTGCCGATGGCCGCCGCGTCGCGGGCCGGGCGGACCACGAGCACGCCGCCGGACAGGCCCTTGCCGACGTAGTCGTTGGCGTCGCCCTCCAGCCGCAGCGTCACGCCGCGCGGCACGAAGGCGCCGAAGGACTGGCCGGCCGAGCCGGTGAAGGTGACGTCGATGGTGCCCTCGGGCAGGCCCTCGCCGCGGTACCGCTTGGTCACGTGGTGGCCGAGCATGGTGCCGACGGTCCGGTTGACGTTGCGGATCGGCAGCTGGATGCGGACGGCGTCGCCGTTCTCCAGGGCGTCCTGGGCCAGGTCGATCAGCTGGTTGTCCAGGGCCTTGTCCAGCGCGTGGTCCTGCGTGGTGGTGCGGTGCAGGGACGCGCCCTCGGGCAGCTCGGGCACGTGGAACAGCGGGGCCAGGTCGAGCCCGACGGCCTTCCAGTGGTCGACCGCGGCCTCGGCGTCGATGTGCTCGGCGTGGCCGACGGCCTCCTCGATCGAGCGGAAGCCCAGCTCGGCCAGGATCTCCCGGACCTCCTCGGCGATGAACTCGAAGAAGTTGACCACGAACTCCGGCTTGCCGGAGAAGCGCTCGCGCAGCACCGGGTTCTGGGTGGCGACGCCGACCGGGCAGGTGTCCAGGTGGCAGACGCGCATCATGATGCAGCCGGAGACCACCAGCGGGGCGGTCGCGAAGCCGAACTCCTCGGCGCCCAGCAGCGCGGCGATCACCACGTCGCGGCCGGTCTTCAGCTGGCCGTCGGTCTGCACCACGATCCGGTCGCGCAGGCCGTTCAGCAGCAGGGTCTGCTGGGTCTCGGCGAGGCCGAGCTCCCAGGGGCCGCCCGCGTGCTTGAGCGAGGTGAGCGGCGAGGCGCCGGTGCCGCCGTCGTGGCCGGAGACCAGCACGACGTCCGCGTGCGCCTTGGAGACGCCGGCCGCGACCGTGCCGACGCCGACCTCGGAGACCAGCTTCACATGGATGCGGGCCTCGGGGTTGGCGTTCTTGAGGTCGTGGATCAGCTGCGCCAGGTCCTCGATCGAGTAGATGTCGTGGTGCGGCGGCGGCGAGATCAGACCGACACCCGGGGTGGAGTGCCGGGTCTTGGCGACCCACGGGTAGACCTTGTGGCCGGGCAGCTGACCGCCCTCGCCGGGCTTGGCGCCCTGGGCCATCTTGATCTGGATGTCGTCGGCGTTGACCAGGTACTCGGAGGTGACGCCGAAGCGGCCGGAGGCGACCTGCTTGATCGCCGAGCGGCGCTCCGGGTCGTACAGGCGGTCCGGGTCCTCGCCGCCCTCACCGGTGTTGGACTTGGCGCCGAGCCGGTTCATCGCGATCGCCAGCGTCTCGTGCGCCTCGAGGGAGATCGAGCCGTACGACATGGCGCCGGTGGAGAACCGCTTGACGATCTCGGAGACCGGCTCGACCTCCTCGACCGGCACCGGGGTGCGGCCGAGCCCGTCCAGCTTGAACAGGCCGCGCAGCGTCATCAGCCGCTCGGACTGCTCGTTCACCCGGTCCGTGTACTGCTTGAAGATGTCGTACCGGCGGTTGCGGGTGGAGTGCTGCAGCCGGAAGACGGTGTCCGGGTCGAACAGGTGCGGCTCGCCCTCGCGGCGCCACTGGTACTCGCCGCCGATGTCCAGGGCGCGGTGCGCGGCCGGGATGCCGGAGGCCGGGTACGCCTTGGCGTGCCGGGCGGCGGTCTCCTTGGCGACCTCCTCCAGGCCGATGCCGCCGAGCTTGCTGGTGGTGCCGGCGAAGTAGGCGTCGACCAGGTCCTGGGCGAGGCCGATGGCCTCGAAGACCTGCGCGCCGCGGTAGGAGGCGACGGTGGAGATGCCCATCTTGGACATCACCTTGAGCACGCCCTTGCCGAGCGCCTTGATCAGGTTCTTGATCGCCTTCTCGGCCTCGACACCGGTCAGGAAGGTGCCCTGGGCGACGAGGTCCTCGACCGACTCCATGGCCAGGTACGGGTTGACCGCGCCGGCGCCGTAGCCGATCAGCAGCGCGACGTGGTGCACCTCGCGCACGTCGCCGGCCTCGACCAGCAGCGACACCCGGGTGCGCTGCTTGGTGCGGATCAGGTGGTGGTGGATCGCCGAGGTGAGCAGCAGCGAGGGGATCGGGGCGTGCTCGGCGTCGGAGTGCCGGTCGGAGAGCACGACGATCCGGGCGCCGTCGGCGATCGCCGCGTCCGCCTCGGCGGCGATGGCGGCGAGCCGGGCGGCCAGGCCCTCGCCGCCGGTGGCGACCCGGTACAGGCCGGACAGCGTGACGGCCTTGAGGCCGGGCTGGTCGCCGTCCGCGTTGATGTGGACCAGCTTGGCCAGCTCGTCGTTGTCGATCACCGGGAAGGTGATGCCGACCGAGCGGCAGGACGCGGCCTCGGCGGCCAGCAGGTTGCCCTCGGGGCCGAGGTTGGACAGCAGCGAGGTGACGAGCTCCTCGCGGATGGCGTCCAGCGGCGGGTTGGTGACCTGCGCGAAGAGCTGCACGAAGTAGTCGAACAGCAGTCGCGGCTTCTCGCTCAGCGCGGCGATCGGCGAGTCGGTGCCCATCGAGCCGAGCGCCTCGGCACCGGTCTTCGCCATCGGCGCCAGGACGACCCGCAGCTCCTCCTCGGTGTAGCCGAAGGTCTGCTGGCGGCGGGTGACGGAGGCGTGGGTGTGCGCGATGTGCTCGCGCTCGGGGAGCTTGGCGAGCTCGATCTGCCCGCCCTCGACCCACTCCGCGTAGGGGTGCTCGGCGGCCAGCGCCGACTTGATCTCCTCGTCCTCGACGATCCGGTGCTCGGCGGTGTCGACGAGGAACATCCGGCCGGGCTGCAGCCGGCCCTTCTTGACCACCCGGGTCTGCTCGATGTCGAGCACGCCGACCTCGGAGGAGAGGACGACCAGGCCGTCCTCGGTGATCCAGTAGCGGGCGGGGCGCAGGCCGTTGCGGTCCAGCACGGCGCCGATCTGCGTGCCGTCGGTGAAGGTGACGCAGGCCGGGCCGTCCCAGGGCTCCATCAGGTTGGAGTGGTACTGGTAGAAGGCGCGGCGGGCCGGGTCCATCGTGACGTGGTTCTCCCACGCCTCGGGGATCATCATCAGCACCGCGTGCGGCAGCGACCGGCCGCCGAGGTGGAGCAGCTCCAGGACCTCGTCGAAGGAGGCCGAGTCGGAGTGCTCCGGGGTGCAGATCGGGAAGATCCGCTCCAGGCCCTGGCCGTTCCGGTTGGCGGGGATCAGGTCGGTGACGAGCTGGGACTCCCGGGCGGTCATCCAGTTCCGGTTGCCCTTGACCGTGTTGATCTCGCCGTTGTGCGCGACGAAGCGGTACGGGTGGGCGAGCGGCCAGCTCGGGAAGGTGTTGGTGGAGAACCGCGAGTGCACCAGACCGAGCGCGGAGGCGTAGAGCCGGTCCGACAGGTCGGGGAAGAAGGGCTCCAGCTGGCCGGTGGTCAGCATGCCCTTGTAGACGATGGTGCGCGCGGACAGCGACGGGAAGTAGACCCCGGCCTCGCGCTCGGAGCGCTTGCGGACCACGAAGGCGACCCGGTCGAGCTCGATGCCGCTCCTGTCCGCGCCGCCGAGGAACAGCTGGCGGAACCGGGGCATGACGCCGCGGGCGGTGGCGCCCAGCAGGTCCGGGGTGACCGGGACGTCGCGCCAGCCGAGGACGGTCAGGTCCTCCTCGGCCGCGATGGCCTCGATCCGCGCGACGGCGGCGGCGTCCTGGTCGTCGGCGTCGGGCAGGAAGGCGATGCCGACCGCGTAGGAGCCGGCGGCCGGGAGGTCGAAGTCGACCTTGGCGCGCAGGAAGGCGTCCGGGACCTGGGTGAGGATGCCGGCGCCGTCACCGGAGTCCGGCTCGGCGCCGGTGGCGCCGCGGTGCTCCAGGTTGCGCAGGACGGTCAGCGCCTGCTCGACGACGGTGTGGTCGGCGATGCCGGTCAGCGTGGCGACGAATCCGACGCCACAGGCGTCGTGCTCGTTTCGCGGGTCGTACAGGCCCTGAGCAGCAGGTCGCGCATCCGGAACGAGCGCGTACGGCGGGCGGGCGGCGCCGGCCTGGGGCTCGTTGGCGGAGTGCATGGATGCAGACAGCATCGGCTCTCCCGTCGTCGTCTTTGGAGGCTGGTGCAGTAGGGACGACGTTGGCCCTGATGCGATTTCGTGCAAGTTACATGATGCCGAACATCCCGGGAAGCGGGATACCTCGTCCACATCGCGGGACGGATCCGCAGGTCACGGGTGCCGCGGGAGGGCGTGCCGCGCCGCACGCCACGACGATTGTGCCCGGCTGTCGACCGCCTGAAACAGGGGCGACACCCGCCCGCCACGGGCGTCGGCCAAGGATGCCTGGGAATCCATTCCCACACTCGATCGGCAGATGCGATTCCTTGGCCCGATCGGCTCGAATGCTGAGACAAGCCAGGCGGGGTCGGAGCGCCATGTGCGCAATATCACCCATGGCTCTGCATAACCATGCAACAGCACACCGCACCCCCACAGTGACCCTCCGCCGCCCCCGACCACCCTGCGCCCGGCCCCACGACCGCCCGACGCGCCCCTCCGCACGCCCCGGCCGCGACTTTGCAAAGTCCCAGAACACTTTGCAAAGTGCACTTTGCAAAGTGTTCCGCCACGCCCCCTTAGCCGATCTGCCCGCCGATCAGCCACCCCAGCAGATACGTCACCCCCGCCGCCGCCCCGCCCAGCACCAGCTGCCGCAGCCCGCTGAACCACCAGCTGCGCGCCGTCACCCGCGCCACCACCGCACCGCAGGCGAACAGCCCGGCCGCGGAGAGCAGCAGCGCCGGCACCAGCGAGGTCGCGCCCAGCAGGTACGGCAGCAGCGGGAGCAGCGCGCCCACCGCGAAGCAGACGAAGGAGGACCCGGCCGCCACCCACGGCGAGGGCAGGTCGTTGGGGTCGACGCCCAGCTCCTCCCTGGCGTGGACCTCCAGCGTCCGGTCCGGGTCGGCGGACAGCTGCCGCGCCACCTCGTGGGCGAGTTCCGGGTCCACCCCGCGGTCGACGTACACCTGGGCAAGCTCGGCCAGCTCGCCGTGCGGGTTGCGGCTCAGCTCCAGCCGCTCCGCCTCGATCTCGGCCTGCACCAGCTCCCGCTGGGAGGCCACCGAGGTGTACTCCCCCGCCGCCATCGAGCAGGCGCCGGCGGCCAGCCCGGCCAGGCCGGTGAGCACCACCGTGCTGCTGGGGACGGCGCCGCCGACGACGCCGGTCATCAGCGCGAAGTTGGAGACCAGTCCGTCCATCGCGCCGAACACCGCCGGCCGCAGCCAGCCGCCGTTGACGTCCCGGTGGTGCCCCGCGGCGGGTATCCGCGGGTGCTGGCCGGCCTCGTTCTCCAGGATGGTCGCGGTCACGACTCTTCCCCCTCCGTCCATTGGTCCGATCGCCTTACTTACTGACCGTAGCCCTGTTGACCTGGGCATTTCCAGCAAAGTAAGGCTGTCCGAACATGACGGCGGCCGCCCTCCGCACCGGGTGCGGAGGGCGGCCGGGGGCCTGGATCGGCGCAGCTCAGGCCGGGTTCCTGGCGTCCTTCTCCAACTTGTCGAGCTTCTCGGCGAGGGCGTCCTGGGCCTTCCCGCCCGGCTTCCCGTCCGGCTCCTCGCCCGACTTCTCCCCCGGCTTGTCACCGGGCTCGTCGGCGGTCCGCTCGGCCGACACCGCCGCCCGCTCGTCCGCGTCGGCCATCGGGTCGATGCTCGCCGGGTCCTCGCGGCCGGGGTGCTTCTTCCCGACGATCACGAGGTACGCGACGGCGCCGAGGAAGACGAAGATCGCCACCCAGTCGTTCAGCCGCAGGCCGAAGATGTGGTGCGCGTCGTCGATCCGCAGCCACTCGGTCCAGAACCGGCCCACCGTGTACGCGGCCACGTACAGCGCGAAGGCCCGGCCGTGGCCCAGGGTGAACCGCTTGTCCGCCCAGATCACCAGCGCCGCGACGCCCACGCACCAGAGCGACTCGTAGAGGAAGGTCGGGTGGTAGATCCCGGTGACCACCTCACCGCTCGGCAGCGTCTTCTTGATCTCCAGGCCCCACGGCAGCGTGGTCTCGCGGCCGTAGAGCTCCTGGTTGAACCAGTTGCCCCAGCGGCCCAGCGCCTGGGCGAGCGCGATGCCGGGGGCGATCGCGTCGGCGTAGGCGGGCAGCGGCACGCCCCGGCGGCGGGCGCCGATCCAGGCGCCGACCGCGCCCAGCGCGATCGCGCCCCAGATGCCGAGGCCGCCCTCCCAGATCTTGAAGGCGTTCCAGGGGTTCTTGCCCTCGGCGAAGTACAGCTGGTGGTCGGTGATCACGTGGTAGAGCCGGCCGCCGACCAGGCCGAACGGCACAGCCCAGACGGCGATGTCGCCGACCGTGTGCTTGCCACCACCGCGGGCGACCCAGCGCTTGCTGCCGAGCCAGACGGCGACGACGACACCGAGGATGATGCAGAAGGCGTAGGCGCGCAGCGGGACGGGTCCGATTTCCAGGACGCCCCGCGACGGGCTGGGAATGTAGGCGATATCCATGGCAGCTCCGACGCTACAGGGTCGACGGCCCGTCCAGGACACCCCGGCGGGTCACAGTCGGTGCACAGATCGGTGCACCGATCGGCGTGCGGCCCGGAGCACGGCCGACCGCCGCCCCCTCCGGCCGGGGAGGGGACGGCGGCGGCCGCGGCGCGGGCGCCCGGCTCAGCCGGCCTTCGGCGAGGGGTTGTTGCTCTCCGAGGCGGTGCTGGTGGGGGCCGGCGACTGTCCGTGGGTGCCCGGGGTGCCCAGCGTCTTGCCCTGGTTGGCGGCGTCGACCCACTTCACCAGGTTGGCCGGGGTGATCTCCTCGTTGTTGAACTTCGGGTAGATCGGCTGGCCGTTGAGCAGCACGGTGGGCGTGGACTTGTAGCTCGACTTGTCGAAGTCCTGCTGGACCGCCGACACCCATCCGCTGTACGTGGAGTCGTTGACGCAGGCCTCGAAGGCGGGGGTGTCGAGGCCGTTGACCTGCTTGCCGAGGTTGATCAGGGTCGCCTTGTCGCCGAAGGCGTCGCTGGTCTCGTCCGGCTGGTTGCGGTAGAGCACGTCGTGGTAGTCGCGGAAGTGCCCGGCGTCCTGGGCGCAGGCCAGCGCGTTGGCGCCGTAGCGGGAGCCCTTGCCCGGCACCGCCCGGTCGATGAACGAGACGATGTGGTAGTTGGTGTAGATCTTGCCCGCGTCCTCCAACTGGCTGATGGTGGACGAGAACTCCCGCTCGAAGGTGCCACAGGCGGGGCAGCGCGCGTCCTCGTAGACGGTGAGGACGGCCGGCGAGTTGTCCGAGCCGACCGGGATCACCAGGTTCTTGTCACCGATCGCGCCGGCCGGGGCCGCGGTGGGGGTCTCCGGCTTGGAGCGCTGGTCCTGCACCACCACACCGGTGACCACGGCGGCGGCGATCACCGCGAGCGCCACCCCGCCGATGATCAGCTTCTTCTTCTTCCGGCCGCGGGCCTCGTCCGCGGCCCGGTCCGCCAGCATCCGCTCGCGGGCGGTGCGCTTGCCTTCTCGGTTCTTCTCGCTCATCAGCCTTGGGCATTCCAGATTCGGGGGCGGGGGTGGTGCGGTGGGAGGACGGGGCGCTCAGCGCGCCAGCCAGCCGTCCACCGAGAACTTGGTGCGGGGCCACCGGAGCAGCCAGCCAGCCAGCAGCAGGAACCCGGTGTCGCGCAGGATCTCCTGGAGGTACTCGGTCTGCGAGGAGTCGACCGCCCCGCCGCCGCCGAAGCATCCGCAGTCGATCGAGATGCCGCGCGCCCAGGCGGAGGCGATCCCGGCGATGAAGGCGAGCAGCAGCCCCGCCGAGAGTGCCGCGACCAGGCGCGTGCCCAGGCCGACCACCAGCAGCAGCGCGAGCGCCAGCTCCAGGAAGGGCAGCCCGTGGCCGACCGGTTTGACCAGGGCCTCGGGCAGGATCTCGTACGCGCGCACCGCCTGGGCGGCCTCCGCCGGGTCGGCGATCTTCGCCAGCCCCGCCCAGCCCCAGACCACGGCCAGGCCCAATCGGGCCGCCGTGCCGATCCACTCCGTCACCGGCCCGGCCATCCGGACAACCCCCTCGGGAAACACCGTCACGCCCTATGAACCGCCGACGGTGACGCCGGGTTCCTCCGGTTTCGCGAGTTAAGCCGAAAGAGTGAACATTGATATCGGTTGACCCGGTTTCACCCTAACGAGTGGCCGGGTCGCAGCCGGGCGGCCACCCGAGCTCGTACCGGTCGATGTCGTACCTCCCGGACTCGTACCTCCCCGGCTCGTACCGGCTGTCGCCGAGGAGCGCCGGGCGCCCCTGCGGATCCGAGCGGCCGGCCCGCGCCACCGCCTCCATCCGGACCGCCTCGGCGCACACGTACGCGTCCCGCTCGGCCCGCTCCACCCCCCGTTTGGCCAGGGCCGGGACGACCGCCGCCTGCGCCCCGAGCGCGGCGCCGAAGGCCAGCGCGGCCGCGGCCGCCCGTAGCAGCACGGCTCGCTGAAGACCGGGCATCGGCCGACCCCTTCCGCTCGCTCCCGCGCCCCCGGGGGCGCGTGGTTCGTGCACTCGTCCCTCCACTCAACGCCGGTCAACCCCCGCTGATGCGCGCGCCCCGCACTGTTCACCCGTTCGGGTCCGACCGGCCGCCCGCGCCGGGGGGAACGCCGACGGCCCGCCACCTCCGGAGAGGTGGCGGGCCGTCAACAGGAACCCCTAGCTGCGGCGGACGCCCTGCGCCAGCTCGCCGGCCAGCTCGCGGACCGCCGCCAGCGCGGCCCCCTCGTCCCCGTCCGCGTCCAGGATCCGCTGGACGAAGGCCGATCCGACGATGACGCCGTCCGCGAACCCGGCGACCTGCGCCGCCTGCTCACGGGTCGACACCCCGAGGCCGACGCAGACCGGCAGCTCGGTGGTGGCCCTGGTCCGGGCGACCAGGTCCTCGGCCAGGTCGCCGACCTGCGCCCGGCTGCCGGTCACGCCCATCACCGCGGCCGCGTACACGAAACCGCTGCCGGCCGCGGTGACCTCCGCGAGCCGGCGGTCCTTGCTGCTCGGCGCGACCACGAACACGGTGTCGAGACCGTGCTCCTCGGCCGCCTTGCGCCACTCCACGGACTCCTCCACCGGCAGGTCCGGCAGGATGCAGCCCGCCCCGCCGGCCGCGGCCAGGTCGGCGGCGAACCGCGCGACGCCGTACCGGTCCACCGGGTTCCAGTAGGTCATGACCAGCACCGCCGCGGCGGGATGCGCCGCGGCCACCTCCTGGACGGTGCGCAGCACGTCCTTGATCCGCACCCCGCCCCGCAGCGCGATGTCGTCCGCGGTCTGGATGGTCGGGCCGTCCAGCACCGGGTCCGAGTGCGGCAGGCCGATCTCGACGATGTCGCAGCCGCCCTCGATCAGCGCGCCGACGGCGCGGATGCCGCCGTCCACGGACGGGAAGCCGGCCGGCAGGTAGCCGATCAGCGCGGCGCGGCCCTCCGCCTTGGCGGCGGCCAGGATGCCACTGAGCTTGGAAGCCATGGTCACTTACCCCCGTGGGCGGAGCCGGCGCCCGGCTCGTCGTAGAGGCCGAAGTACTCGGCGGCGGTGTGCATGTCCTTGTCGCCGCGGCCGGACAGCGAGACCAGCACGGTGGCCTCGGGTCCGAGCTCGCGGCCCAGCTCCAGGGCGCCGGCCAGCGCGTGCGCGCTCTCGATGGCCGGGATGATGCCCTCGGTGCGGGACAGCAGCCGCAGCGCCTGCATGGCGGCGTCGTCGGTGACCGGGCGGTACTCGGCCCGGCCGGTGTCCTTCAGCCAGGCGTGCTCCGGGCCGACGCCCGGGTAGTCGAGGCCGGCCGAGATCGAGTGCGACTCGATGGTCTGGCCGTCCTCGTCCTGCAGCACGTACGTCCGGGAGCCGTGCAGCACCCCCGGGTCGCCCTTGGTGAGGGTGGCGGCGTGCCTGGGCGTCTCGGCGCCCTCGCCGGCCGCCTCGCAGCCGATCAGCCGCACCCCGGCGTCCGGGATGAACTCGTGGAAGATGCCCATCGCGTTGGAGCCGCCGCCGACGCAGGCCACGACCGCGTCGGGCAGCCGGCCGGTGCGGTCCAGCACCTGCTGGCGCGCCTCGATCCCGATGACCCGGTGGAAGTCCCGGACCATCATCGGGAACGGGTGCGGGCCGGCCACGGTGCCGAACAGGTAGTGGGTGGAGTCGACGTTGGCGACCCAGTCGCGGAACGCCTCGTTGATGGCGTCCTTGAGGGTCCGGCTGCCGGAGGTCACGGAGACCACCTCGGCGCCGAGCATCCGCATCCGGGCGACGTTGAGCGCCTGCCGCTGGGTGTCGACCTCGCCCATGTAGATGGTGCAGTCGAAGCCGAACAGGGCGCAGGCGGTGGCGGTGGCCACCCCGTGCTGGCCGGCGCCGGTCTCGGCGATGATCCGGGTCTTGCCCATCCGCCTGGTGAGCAGGGCCTGCCCCAGGACGTTGTTGATCTTGTGCGAGCCGGTGTGGTTGAGGTCCTCGCGCTTGAGCAGGATCCGCGCACCGCCGGCCTCGGCGGAGAACCGCCGCACATCGGTCAGCGGGCTGGGGCGGCCGGTGTAGTCCTTGAGCAGCGCGTCGAGCTCGGCCGCGAAGGCCGGGTCGGCCTTGGCCTTCTCGTACTCCTCGGCGACCTGCTCCACGGCGGCGACCAGCGCCTCCGGGATGAAGCGGCCGCCGTACGCGCCGAAGTAGCCGCGCGCGTCCGGCACCTCGGTGCCGGGCAGGTGGTCCCGCTCGGACCCCTCGGCGGGGTTTTCGGACTTTTCGGACATGGTGAAGTCCTTCGGGATGTTGTCGACGGATGACGTGACGTCTGATGGCTGCGGTCAGCCGGACGTCGGACGCCATCGCCTCCCGGGTACCTGTCCGGGCTCGCAGCCGATGACGTACCGCACCCGCCGCCCCAGCACCCGGCGCGCGGGCGCGCGGCAGCCGCGCGGGCGGCAGCCGGGGGCGAGACGAGTGGCGATCTTCATGGCGGCGGGATCAGTCCTTGTGCCGGATCGCCGGGTGGGCACCGGCCGCGACCAGGTCGGCCACGGCGGCCCGCGGGTCCTTGCCGGTCACCAGGGACTCGCCGACCAGGACCGCGTCCGCGCCCAGGTTGGCGTAGGAGATCACGTCCAGCGGACCGCGCACCCCGGACTCGGCGATCTTGACGATGCCGTCCGGAATCGCGTGCACGACATTGCCGAAGGTGTTGCGGTCCACCTCGAGGGTCTTGAGGTTGCGGGCGTTGACGCCGATGATCCGCGCCCCGGCGTCCACTGCGCGCTTGATCTCCTCCTCGTCGTGCACCTCCACCAGCGGGGTGAGGCCGATCGACTCGGCACGCTCGATCAGCGACACCAGGGCCGGCTGCTCGAGGGCCGCGACGATCAGCAGCGCGAGGTCGGCACCGTGCGCGCGGGCCTCCCACAGCTGGTAGGCGGTGACGATGAAGTCCTTGCGGAGCAGCGGGGTGTCCACGGCGGCGCGGACGGCGTCCAGGTCCGCCAGCGAGCCGCCGAAGCGGCGCTGCTCGGTCAGCACGCTGATCGCGGCGGCACCGCCGGCCGCGTAGTCGGTCGCCAGGGAGGCCGGGTCCGCGATCGTGGCCAGCGCGCCCTTGGACGGGCTGGAGCGCTTGACCTCGCAGATCACCCGGATGCCGTCACCGCGCAGCGCGGCCACACCGTCCTTGGCGTCCGGGGCCTTGGCGGCGAGCTCCTTGAGCTCGTCCAGCGAGACCCGGGCCTGTCGCTCGGCGAGGTCCTCGCGGACCCCTTCGACGATCGAGTCGAGCACACTCACTCGGGCGCCCCCATCATGATTTGCCGGTACTGACTGGCGAGGAGCCGGCGGCCAATGGGCCTCCGGCCCTTCGATGGTATCGGCACGGGGGGGCGCACAGCGCATCCGCCCGGCGCGCGTCTCGTGGTACGGACACCGGGCGGGGGCTCCGGCCTGCGTCTTCACCGCTCCGCCACCCCGTCCGGCCGCTCCACCGGGACCGGGGCCCGGCCGCCCACCGGCCACCCACCGGCCCGAACCGGCTCCCCCGGCTCAGACCGACGGCGGGGCCAGACCGGCGCCGACCGGCAGATTGCGGACCACCGTGAAGACCAGTACGAACAGCGCCACCAGCACCCAGCGCCGGGACCCGAGCGCGAGCCGGGGCCCGGGCAGTCCGCGCAGCGCCGCCCAGAGCCAGCGCGCCCAGAGCACCGCCAGCACCACGAACAGCAGCACCGCCACCGCGTTGTCGTGCAGGGCCCCGTTGAAGTCCCCGTGGGTCAGCGCGTGCACACAGCGCAGCCCACCGCAGCCCGGGCACCACCAGCCGGTGGCCGCGAGGAAGGGGCAGTCCGGGTAGTGCCCGGGGTTGTTCGGGTCCACCGCGGCGATGTACCCGGCGGGGAGGGCCACGGCGACCGCGGCGGCCAGCGGCGGAACCAGCCGGCGGGGGCCGGACGGCCGGGCGGCGGCGGTGGGAGCGGGGGCGGCGTTCACGCCCATGATTGTGCCTCCCCCGGCGGCGCGGTGGGAGAAACGAAACGGCGGGCCTGCCGCCCGCCGTTCACGTGAGAAGGTCCGGCCGGGTCAGGCCGCGCTGCCGGCCAGCGCCGCCTGCTCCTCCGGGGTGTAGACGTGGGCGCTGGGCTGCGCGCCCATGCCCGCCATCGCCATGGCCTTGCCGACCACGCCGCCCAGCACCACGACCGCCAGGCCGCCCCAGACCAGCAGCACCGACGGCAGGATCATCGCGACACCCGCGATGGCGAAGCCGATGAAGGAGATCGTCACGCCGGTCCAGGCGGCGACGGTGTGGCCGCTGGCAGCCTTCGTTCCTGCAGACATCAGATGGTGCTCCTACGCTCTCGGGGCCCCGGCCGGGCCTGCGGGCCCCTGGCGGGTTGACGTCTCCATTGTGCCGGGCCGTACACCGGCGGCCCAAAGCGGGTGGCGGGTCTATCGCGTCACAGTGCGACCGGCTCCGCCCGGCTCACCGCGCGGTCGGGTCCTCGCCCCGGTCCAGCGCCTTCCACAGGTCCGCCGGGGTCTGAGCCACCGAGTTCTGGGCCGCCGAGTTCCGGTCCGCCGCCCGCCGGACCGGCGCCCGGCCGGTCGGCGCCTCGTAGCGGCTGCCCATGGCCGGCCAGCCGCGCCCGTAGCGGACGGTCAGGAACCCGGCCAGCGCCAGCAGCAGCCCGCCCAGCAGCGCCACCCACGGCCAGGCGGTGTGCCCGACCCCGGTCGCGGCGGAACCGGTCAGCGCCAGCTTGCGGGCCGCCTCGGCGTCCAGCGCGGCGGTGTCCCCGGCACCCGCCGCGGCGGCCGCGGCGGCGCCCAGCCCGGCCAGCACCGTCAGCGCCCCGACCGCGATCCGGCCGGCGCCGCGCGCCGCGAACACCGCGACCGCCGCCGCCAGGGCCACCAGGGCCAGCCCGGCGGGCAGTTCGGAGATCTTCCCGCCGGTGACGGACACCTCCAGGGTGCCGGCCAGACCCTCGGCCCAGACCCGCCCGGCCGCGGTCAGCACCAGCACCGCGCCCAGCACGGTGAGCAGCAGCATGACCCCGAGCGTGCGCCGCCCGGCCCGCGCGGCGGGCGCGGGGGCGGCGGCGGGGTCGGCGGACACGGCGTCGGTACGGGCTTCAGCGGTCACCGGACCAGTGTCCCCCGCCCTCACCCCGCCGCCGCACCCGGGGTCGGCGGCCCGACCGGGAAGTCGCCCGTCTCCAGCACCAGCGTCCCCTCCTCCAGCGGCAGGAAGAGATCGTTCCCGAACGGGACCCGCTCCGCCTCCCGGTACCCCACGCCGGGCAGCGGCCGGCTGTGCACCGTGCAGACCGCCTCCCCCGGATCCACCAGGACGTACAGCGGGACCCGCGCGTCCGCGTGGGCGCGGTGGCCCCCGGTCGGCTCCGGCACCGGCGCGACCTCCAGCACCACCAGGGCGTCCCCGGTCCGGTACCGTCCGGCGGCGTCCGAGGACGCCCCCGGTGCCAGCACCAGCAGCCGGGTCTCCCGCCCGTCCTCGCTCACCACCGAGCGCACACCGCCGTGGGCGCCCGACTGCCGCAGCAGCTGCTCCCTGGCGGCGGCCACGATCCGCCGCTGCACGTCAGGCATGCTGTCGTCCCTTCCGCTGCGGCGGCCCCGCAACGCGCGCGGGGCCTACGGCCTACGCAGCGTATTCGCGGTGGCGACCGCCCGCAGGACGGCGGCGGCCTTGTTGCGGCATTCGGTGTCCTCGCCGTGCGGGTCGGAGTCGGCGACCACGCCGGCGCCGGCCTGGACGTAGGCCGTGCCGTCGCGCAGCACCGCGGTGCGGATCGCGATCGCGGTGTCCGAGTCCCCCGCGAAGTCCAGGTAGCCGACGCAGCCGCCGTACAGGCCGCGGCGGGTGGGCTCCAGTTCCTCGATGATCCGCATCGCCCGCGGCTTGGGTGCGCCGGAGAGCGTGCCGGCCGGGAAGCAGGCGGTCAGCACGTCGAAGGCGGTCCGGCCCTCGGCGACCTTCCCGGTCACCGTGGAGACGATGTGCATGACGTGGCTGTAGCGCTCGATCTGCATGAAGTCGACCACCTCGACGCTGCCCGGCTCGCAGACCCGCCCGAGGTCGTTGCGGCCGAGGTCCACCAGCATCAGGTGCTCGGCCCGCTCCTTGGGGTCGGCGAGGAGTTCGGCCGCCAGCCCGGCGTCCTCGTGCGGGGTGGCGCCGCGGTGCCGGGTGCCGGCGATCGGGTGCAGCATCGCCTCGCCGTCGGTGACCTTGACCAGCGCCTCCGGGCTGGAGCCGACCACGTCGAAGCCACCCTCGGCGCCCCCGTCCGGGCCCGGGAAGCGGAACAGGTACATGTACGGGCTGGGGTTGGTGGTGCGCAGCACCCGGTAGACGTCCAGCGCGGAGGCCGGGCAGGGCGCCTCGAAGCGCTGCGAGGGCACCACCTGGAACGCCTCGCCGGCCCGGATCCGCTCCTTGATGTCCTCCACCGCGGCCCGGTAGGGCGCCCCGCCGAACGGCGAGCGGACCTCGCCGGGGCCGGTCGGGGTGAAGGTGGCCAGGCCCGGGTCGACCGGCTTCAGCAGGTCGGCCTCCATCCGGTCGAGCCGGGCGACGGCGTCCGCGTAGGCCTCGTCCACCCCGCTCTCCAGGTCGTTGTGGTTGACCGCGTTGGCGATCAGCAGCACGGTGCCGTCGACGTGGTCGAGCACGGCGAGGTCGGTGGCGAGCAGCATGGTCAGCTCGGGCAGCCGCAGGTCGTCCGGGTTGAGGTCGGGCAGCTTCTCCAGGCGCCGCACCACGTCGTAGCCGAGGTAGCCGACCAGGCCGCCGGTGAGCGGCGGCAGGCCGTCGTCGGGGTGCCGCGGGGTGTGCAGGGTGCGCAGCGCGGCGCGCAGCACCTCCAGCGGGTCGCCGGTGGTGGGGATGCCGACCGGCGGGGCGCCGAGCCAGCGGGCGTCGCCGTCCGGGCCGACGGTCAGGGTGGCGGCGCTGCGGACCCCGACGAAGGAGTAGCGCGACCAGCTGCGGCCCTGTTCGGCGGACTCCAGCAGGAAGGTGCCGGGGCGCTCGGCGGCGAGGCCGCGGTAGAGGCCGATCGGGGTGAGGCCGTCCGCGAGGAGCCTGCGGGTGACCGGGATGACCCGGGTGTCGACGGCGAGCTTGCGGAAGGCTTCGAGGTCCATGCGGGCGGCACCTTACGGGGAGGGGCGGAGCGGGCGGTTCAGCCGAGCGGGAGCACGTCGGCGTCGAAGCAGGTGCGGTCGCCGGTGTGGCAGGCCGCGCCGGTCTGGTCGACCTTGACCAGCAGGGTGTCGCCGTCGCAGTCCAGCGCGACCGACTTGACCAGCTGGACGTGGCCGGAGGTGTCGCCCTTCACCCAGTACTCGTGGCGGCTGCGGCTCCAGTAGGTGCAGCGGCCGGTGGTGAGGGTGCGGTGCAGCGCCTCGTCGTCCATCCAGCCCAGCATCAGCACCTCACCGGTGTCGTACTGCTGCGCGACGGCCGGGAGGAGTCCGTCCGCGGTCCGCTTGAGCCGGGCGGCGATCTCGGGGGCCAGGGCGGTGGAGCCGGGAGCGGCGGGTGTGGTGGACATGGGGCCATTGTGTCAGCCCGGTCCGGCCGCCAGGGCCGCCGTCCGGATCGCGGCCGCGCCCATGGGCGCAGGTGGGAGCGGGGCGCGGGGCGCGGCGCGCGACCGGGAGGACCATCCGATCGAACGAGTTGTGCCAACCGCCTGCCGGGTACCCCCGCTCTGCGCCATTCTCGTGCTCATGACCTCCGAGCAGCACTCCGCCGAGTCCGCCGAGCCGCCCGGCCGCGACCGGTCCGCGGGCGACCGGTCCGCGGCCGTCCGCCCCGGCGAGCGCCCCGGCGGCGACGACGCCCGGCCGTCCCGGGGCCTGCGGGTCGGCGTCGCGGCGGTGCTGGTGCTGCTGCTCGCGGTGGTCGCCACGGTCCTGCTGTGGCCGGGGGACGACCCGGCCCCGGCGCCGCCCCCGCCCGCCCCCACCACCGCGACGCCGACGCCCACCCCGACGCCCACCCCCACTCCCACGCCGACCCCGACGCCGACGCCGACCAAGGTCGTCCCGTACAGCTTCTTCACGGTCGGCACCTGCCTGGACCACCCGCAGCTGAGCCGGACGGTCACCAAGCCGGAGGCCCGCCCCTGCGAGGGCAGGCACGACGGCGAGGCGATCGCCGACCAGCTGCTGCCCGACGGGCTGACCGGCGACTTCCAGGTCGCCAACGCGATGCGGGACGGCTGCAAGGAGGCCCAGGCCGCCGCCGAGGCCCGGCAGGGCGGCGGCGGGCCGTACTACAGCTACCCGGTGGGCCCGAGCTACGCCTTCTACCAGCAGGGCTGGCGCGACTACACCTGCATCCTGACGGCGGGCAACCGGCCGGACACCGGCAAGCTCACCGGTCACCTTCGCTGACCCCCCGTCGGCACTCGTAGGGTGGGCCGCATGTCTAACCACGCTCTCGCCGAGCGCCACCGTCTGGCCGAACTGCTGGCCGCCGCCGGGCCGGACGCGCCCACCCTCTGCGAAGGATGGTCCACCCGGGACCTCGCCGCCCACCTGGTGATCCGCGAGCGGCGGCCGGACGCCGCCGCCGGCATCCGGATCGGCCCGCTGGCCGGCTGGACCCACCGGGTGCAGGAGTCCTACGCCGGGCGGCCGTACGAGGAGCTGGTCCGGATGTTCCGCGCCGGTCCGCCCCCGTTCTCCCTGTTCTCGCTGCCCGGCGCGGACGAGGCGGGCAACACCGTCGAGTACTACGTGCACGCCGAGGACGTCGCCCGGGCCGGCGACGGCCCGGCACCGACGGCGGTGCCGGCCGGCCGGGCCGAGGCGCTCTGGCGCCGGCTGTCGCTGCCCGCCCGGATGGAGGCGGGCCGCCGCTCCCCGGTGCGGCTGGAGCTGTGCCACCCCGACGGCCGGAGCCTGGCCGTCGGGCCGGCCGGACCGGCGACGGTGCGGATCACCGGCGAGCCGGGCGAGCTGGTGCTGCTCGCCTTCGGCCGGGGCGCCCGCGCCCGGGTCGAGGTCGACGGCCCGCACGACGCCGTCGAGGCCCTGCGGCACGCCCTCCCGCTCCCCGAGCGGGAGTAGCGCCGGTAGCGCAGCCGGTTCCCGCCCCGGCTGCGGATGTCGGTGGCGGGGTGCAGACTCGCAGGTGGCCGGGAGGGGCGCCGCCGGGCCCGCGGTGGCGGCCGTCCGGCCCCCCCTGCCCGTCGTTACCGTCTCCGTCGAAGGGACGCGACACCATGCTCACCACCGACTTCCCGGTCGGCTCCCCCTGCTGGGTCGACCTCGGCAGCCCCGACCCGGCCGCCGCCGCCGCGTTCTACGGGGCGGTGTTCGGCTGGACCTTCCGCTCGGCCGGCCCGGAGGCCGGCGGCTACGGCTTCCTCCAGCTGGACGGCCGGACGGTCGCCGCCGTCGGCCCGCTCACCGAGGAGGGCGCGCGCTCCGCCTGGACGACGTACTTCCGCACACCGGACGCCGAGGCCGCCGCCGGGGCCGTCGAGCGGGCCGGCGGCACCGTCCGGGTCCCGGCCTTCGACGTGATGGACGCCGGGCGGATGGCCCAGCTGACCGATCCCCAGGGCGCGCAGTTCGCGGTCTGGCAGCCGGGCGCCGTCACCGGCCTGGACGCCGTGTCCGAGGACGGCGCACTGATCTGGATCGAGCTGCACACCGGCTCCGTGGACGCCGGCTCCGGCTTCTACCGGACGGTGTTCGGCTGGCGCGAGGAGGACTTCCCGGCGCCCGGCATGACGTACAAGGTGCTCTCCCCGGCCGAGGGGGACCTGCGGGCCACCACCTTCGGCGGCATCGCCCCGGTGATGGCTGACTCCGGGCCGCCGTCCTGGACGCCGTACTTCGGCTCCTCCGACGTGGACGCGGTGGTCGCCCGGGCCACCGCCGCCGGGGCGAGCGTGCTGATGGGCCCGGAGAGCGTGCCGGACGTCGGCCGGATCGCCTGGCTGGCCGACCCGTTCGGCGCCCCGTTCGCGCTGATCAAGGGCGAGCCGCCGAAGGACGCCTGACGGGCGGCGCACCCGGTCCGGCGCGCGGCCGAGCGGTCGCGCGCCGGGCCGGGCCGGGCCGAACGGTCAGCGGACCGGGTGCCCGGCCTCCCGCAGCGCGTTCTTGACCTCGCCGATCCGCAGGTCCCCGAAGTGGAAGACGCTGGCGGCCAGGACCGCGTCCGCGCCGGCCTCCACCGCGGGGGCGAAGTCGGCGAGCTTCCCGGCGCCGCCGGAGGCGATCACCGGGACGGACACGGCCGCGCGGACGGACCGGATCAGCTCCAGGTCGTAGCCGTCCTTGGTGCCGTCGGCGTCCATCGAGTTGAGCAGGATCTCGCCGGCGCCCAGCTCGGCGGCGCGGCCGGCCCACTCCACGGCGTCCAGGCCGGTGCCCTTGCGGCCGCCGTGGGTGGTGACCTCGAAGCCGGAGGCGGTCTCGGTGCCCTCGGCGCAGCGGCGGGCGTCCACCGACAGCACCAGCACCTGGCGGCCGAACCGCCGGGCGATCTCGCGGACCAGCTCGGGGCGGGCGATGGCGGCGGTGTTGACGCCGACCTTGTCGGCGCCGGCCCGCAGCAGCTTGTCGACGTCCTCGACGGCGCGGATGCCGCCGCCGACGGTGAGCGGGATGAACACCTGCTCGGCGGTGCGGCGGACCACGTCGTAGGTGGTCTCGCGGTCGCCGGAGGACGCGGTGATGTCGAGGAAGGTCAGCTCGTCGGCGCCCTCGGCGTCGTAGAGCCTGGCCATCTCGACCGGGTCCCCGGCGTCCCGCAGGTTCTGGAAGTTGACGCCCTTGACCACACGGCCGGCGTCGACGTCCAGACAGGGGATGACACGTACTGCGAGGGTCACGGCTGCTTGCCTTCCAGAGCTTCCAGGGTGGCGGCGAGTCCGGCGCGGTGGGCGTCGAGTTCGACCTCGACGAGCAACCGCGAGTCGACCAGGCTCTGCACCACCACGACGGCGGCCACCGGGCGCACGGCCCCGAAGAGTTCCTGGTGGGCGCGGCCCGCCGCGTCGATGTCACGGGAGTGGGTGAGGTACACCCGGGTGCGGACCACGTCGTCCGCCGTCAGACCGTACGCGGCCAGGGCCTCCAGCGCGTTGCCGAAGGCGGCCCGCACCTGCTCGTAGGGGTCGCCCTCGCCCTGCAGCACGCCGTCCACCAGCGGCCTGGCACCGGCCACGTGGACGTGGTCCCCGGCGGCGACCGCCTGCGACGTGCCGAGGATCTCCTCCCAGGGGGAGAACCCGTCGACCCGGCCGCGCACGATCCGACGTTCCGTCATCCCGAAACCGCCTCCAACGCCTCTCCGAGGGTGAACTTCTGCTCGTAGAGTGCCTTGCCGACGATCGCGCCCTCGACTCCCTCGCCGACCAGGCCGGCGATCGCGACCAGGTCGTCCAGCGAGGAGACGCCGCCGGAGGCGACCACCGGACGGTCGGTGGCGGCGCACACGTCGCGCAGCAGCTGGAGGTTGGGGCCGGTCAGGGTGCCGTCCCGGTTGACGTCCGTGACCACGTAGCGGGCGCAGCCCTCGGCGTCCAGACGGGCCAGCACCTCGAAGAGCTGGCCGCCCTCGCTGGTCCAGCCCCGGCCGCGCAGGGTGGTGCCGACCACGTCCAGGCCGACGGCGATCCGGTCGCCGTGCTCGGCGATGACCTTGGCGACCCAGTCCGGGCTCTCCAGGGCGGCGGTACCGAGGTTGACCCGGGTGCAGCCGGTGGCGAGCGCGGCGGCCAGCGAGGCGTCGTCGCGGATGCCGCCGGACAGCTCGACCTTGATGTCGAGGGTCTCGGTGATCCCGCGGACCAGCTCGCGGTTGGAGCCGGTGCCGAAGGCGGCGTCGAGGTCGACCAGGTGCAGCCACTCGGCGCCGGCGCTCTGCCAGGCGAGGGCGGCGGCGAGCGGCTCGCCGAAGGAGGTCTCGGTGCCGGAGGCGCCCTTGACCAGGCGGACGGCCTGCCCGTCCCGGACGTCGACGGCGGGCAGCAGTTCGAGGCGGCTCATGAGGTACACGTCTTCCGTGGTCAGAGGGTGTTGACCCAGTTGGTCAGCAGGGCGGCGCCGGCGTCGCCGGACTTCTCGGGATGGAACTGGGTGGCCCAGAGCGGGCCGTTCTCGATCGCCGCCACGAACGGCTGCCCGTGCGTGGCCCAGGTGACCAGCGGCGGGTTGATCCGCGCGCTGTGCGTCTCGAGCTCCCAGTGCCGCACCCCGTAGGAGTGGACGAAGTAGAAGCGGGCGTCCGCGTCCAGGCCGGCGAACATCCGGTTGCCCTCGGGGGCGTCCACGGTGTTCCAGCCCATGTGCGGGACGACCGGGGCCTCCAGCGGCTCCACCGTGCCCGGCCACTCGTCGCAGCCGGGGGTCTCCACCCCGTGCTCGACGCCCTTCTCGAAGAGGATCTGCATGCCCACGCAGATGCCCATGACCGGTCGGCCGCCGGCCAGCCGGCGTCCGACGATCCAGTCCCCGCGGACCGACTTCAGCCCGCGCATGCAGGCTTCGAAGGCGCCGACGCCGGGGACGAGCAGGCCGTCGGCGTCCATCGCGGCCTGGTAGTCGGAGGTGACGGTGACGGTGGCGCCGGTCCGCTCCAGGGCGCGCTGCGCCGAGCGGAGGTTGCCGGAGCCGTAGTCGAGCACCACGACGTTCTTGCCCATGTTCAGGTGTCCAGTCTTTCGTTCGCCGGGCGGTTACAGGCGCATCAGGCCGGCGCCCAGGCACATGGCCGAGCCCAGCGCGAGGACGAGGATGACGCCCTTCGCCTGCTTCTGCTTCCAGAACGAGATCACGCCGCCGGCCAGGAAGAGCCCGACGAAGATGAGGACCATCGCAGTGTTGCTCACAGCGCACCCTTGGTCGACGGGAGGATGCCGGCCGCGCGCGGGTCGCGCTCGGAGGCGTAGCGCAGGGCCCGGGCCAGCGCCTTGAACTGGCACTCCACGATGTGGTGGGCGTTGCGCCCGTACGGCACGTGGACGTGCAGGGCGATCCGGGCCTGGGCCACGAAGGACTCCAGGATGTGCCGGGTCATGGTGGTGTCGTAGGCGCCGATCATCGGCGCCATGTTCTCCGGCTCGGTGTGCACCAGGTAGGGGCGGCCGGAGAGGTCGACGGTCACCTGGGCGAGCGACTCGTCCAGCGGGACGGTGCAGTTGCCGAAGCGGTAGATGCCGACCTTGTCGCCGAGCGCCTGCCGGAAGGCGGCGCCGAGCGCGAGGGCGGTGTCCTCGATGGTGTGGTGGCTGTCGATGTGCAGGTCGCCGTCGGTCTTCACGGTCAGGTCGAAGAGGCCGTGGCGCCCGAGCTGGTCGAGCATGTGGTCGTAGAAGCCGACGCCCGTGGAGATGTCGGTCTTGCCGGTGCCGTCGAGGTCTATTTCGACCAGGACGGACGTCTCCTTGGTGGTGCGTTCCACGCGTCCGATGCGGGTCATACGGGGTACAGCTCCTTGATCACTGTGGCGACGGCGGCCAGGAAGGCGTCGTTCTCGGCGGGGGTGCCTGCGGTGACGCGCAGCCACCCGGGGACGCCGTTGTCCCGGACCAGGACGCCGTGGTCGAGGATGGCCCGCCAGACGGCGTGGGTGTCGGCGAAGCGGCCGAACTGGACGAAGTTGGCGTCCGAGTCGGTCACCTCCAGCCCGAGTCCGCGCAGTGCCCCGACCAGCCGGTCGCGCTCGTCCTTGAGCCGGCCGACGTAGCCGAGCAGGGTGTCGGTGTGCTCCAGGCAGGCCAGCGCGGTCGCCTGGGTGACGGCCGACAGGTGGTACGGCAGGCGCACCAGCTGGACCGCGTCCACCACCGCCGGGTCGGCGGCCAGGTAGCCCAGGCGCAGCCCGGCCGCGCCGAAGGCCTTGGACATGGTGCGGGTGACCACCAGGTTGGGGCGGCCCTCGATCAGCGACAGCAGCGAGGGCCGGTGCGAGAACTCGACGTACGCCTCGTCGACCACCACCAGGCTGGGCCGGGCGGCCTGCGCGGCCTCGTACAGCCGCAGCACGGTGTCGGCGGCGACGGCCGTCCCGGTCGGGTTGTTCGGCGAGCAGACGAACAGCACGTGCGGCCGGTGCTCGGCGATCGCCGCCGCGGCGGCGTCCAGGTCGATGGTGAAGTCGTCGTTGCGCGGGCCGGAGATCCAGCCGGTGCCGGTGCCCCGGGAGATCAGCGCGTGCATCGAGTACGAGGGCTCGAAGCCGAGCGCGGTGCGGCCGGGGCCGCCGAAGGTCTGGAGCAGCTGCTGGAGCACCTCGTTGGAGCCGTTGGCGGCCCAGACGTTCGGCCGGGCGACGGCGAAGCCGGTGGTCCGGGTCAGGTAGGCGGCCAGGCCCTCGCGCAGCTCGACCGCGTCCCGGTCGGGGTAGCGGTTGAGGTGGCGGGCGGCCTCGGCGACCCGCTCGGCGATCCGGGCGACCAGCTCCTCGGGGAGCGGGTACGGGTTCTCGTTGGTGTTCAGCTGGACCGGGACGTCGAGCTGCGGGGCGCCGTAGGGCGACTGGCCGCGCAGCTCGTCCCGGACGGGAAGGTCGTCGATGGTGGTCACGTGCCGGGAACCGTCCACTCGCTCTGCCAATTGTGTTCGTCTCCGACGAACCGTGCCTTGATCGCGTCGCCGTGACCGGGCAGGTCCTCGGCGTCCGCCAGGGTGACCACGTGCGCGGCGATGCCGGCCAGCGCCTCGCGGTCGTACTCGACGACCTGCACACCGCGCAGGAAGGTCTGCACGGACAGGCCCGCGGAGTGGCAGGCGCAGCCGCCGGTGGGCAGCACGTGGTTGGAGCCGGCCGCGTAGTCGCCGAGCGAGACCGGGGTGTACCGGCCGATGAAGATCGCGCCCGCGTTGCGGACCTTCGCGGCGACCGCGTGCGGGTCCCGGGTCTGGATCTCCAGGTGCTCGGCCGCGTAGGCGTTGACGACGGCCAGACCCTGCTCCAGGTCGTCGACCAGGATGATGCCGGACTGCCGGCCGCCGAGGGCCTCGGCCACCCGCTCGCCGTGCTTGGTCCGGGCGACCTGGGTCTTCAGCTCGGCCTCGACCGCGTCGGCGAGCTCCACCGAGGCGGTGACCAGCACCGAGCCCGAGGTCGGGCCGTGCTCGGCCTGGCTGATCAGGTCGGCGGCGACCTCCGCCGGGTCGGCGGTGTCGTCGGCGAGGACGGCGATCTCGGTCGGTCCGGCCTCGGAGTCGATGCCGATCCGGCCCGCGAAGTAGCGCTTGGCGGCGGCCACGTAGATGTTGCCGGGGCCGGTGACCATGTTCACCGGCTCGCACTCCTCGGTGCCGAGCGCGAACATCGCGACCGCCTGGGCGCCGCCGACCGAGTACACCTCGGTGACGCCGAGCAGCGCGCACGCGGCCAGGATGGTCGGGTGCACCCGGCCGCCGAAGGCCTTCTGCGGCGGCGAGGTCACCGCGATCCCGGCGACGCCCGCCTCCTGGGCCGGCACCACGTTCATCACTACGGAGGACGGGTAGACGGCCAGACCACCCGGCACGTACAGCCCGACCCGGTCCACCGGCACCCAGCGCTGGGTCACCGTGCCGCCGGGCACCACCTGGGTGGTGTGCCCCTCGCGGCGCTGGTCGGCGTGGACCAGCCGGGCCCGGCGGATCGACTCCTCCAGTGCGGCGCGCACCTTCGGCTCCAGCTCCGCGAGGGCCTCGGCGAGCTGCTCGGCCGGGACCCGGGTGGACTCCAGCCGCACGCCGTCGAAGCGTTCGGTGATCTCGATCAGCGCCGCGACACCGCGATGGTGCACGTCCTCGGCGATCGGGCGCACCTTCTCCAGGGCGGCCGCGACGTCGAAGTCGGCACGGGGCAGCAGGCCGCGCGGGTCGTCGAGCGAGCCGCGCAGATCGATTCGAGAGATCACGCCCCCCAGTGTAAGGAGTGGCCGGAACCCGCGATCCCGCATTTCAGTCCGTGATACGAAGTGCGAGACGACCAGGGGACACGGGGGACAGCATGGCGGAGCGGGCACCGGACGGCTGGACGGCGGCCGAGCAGGCACTGTGGCAGGCGTTCCGGCACGGCCGGACCCTCGACCTGCGCACCGGCGAGGCGGCGGCGGACGACCCCTTCGGGGAGGCCGTCTGGGACGCCCGGCGGACGGTCCGGGCCGAGGTGCTCTCCCGGCTGCTGCTGGACGGGCCCGCCCCCGTGCCCGGCCGGGTCGCCTCGCTGAAGCTGACCGGCGCGCTGGTCACCGGGCCGCTGCGGCTGGCCGGCGGCACGATCGGGCACTACGTCGAGCTCCACGACTGCCGGTTCGACCAGAAGATCCTGATGTCCGAGGCCGAGGCCGGCACCCTGCGCTTCATCAACTGCCTCGTCCCCCGGCTGGAGGCCTCCCGGCTGGTGACCTCCGGCGACCTGCACCTGGCGCGCTGCCGAATACGCCAGGGCGTGCGGCTCACCGATGCCCGGATCGGCACCGACCTGCTGCTCAACCAGGCCGTCCTGGGCGGCGACCGGTTCGGCCGGGCGCTGTCCGCGGACGGCATCGCGGTGAACCAGGACTGCGAGGCCGACCGGCTCGCCACCGACGGCGAGGTCAGCCTGCGCACCGCCCGGATCGGCGGCCGGCTCTCGCTGCGCGGCGCCCAGCTGCACGCCGTCCCGGGCAACCGCAACGCCCTCAACGCCGTCCGGCTCACCGTCGGCCACACGGTGTACCTGAGCGGCTCGGCCGACGGCGGCTGGTACGGGTCGCAGACCTACTACGGCTCCGGGTACGGCGAGGTGCCGCCGCCGGGCTCGCCGAGCACGCCGTTCCGCGCCTTCGGCCAGGTCCGGCTGTCCGACGGCCGGTTCGACAACGCCTGCCTGCTCTCCGACGCCGAGTTCCACCTCGACGAGGGCGACGAGGTCACCCTGCGCCGGATCCAGACCCCGGAGCTGCGCTTCACCTGCCGCTTCCCGTCCGGCGGCACGGTCTCGCTGTCCCGGGCCCGGATCGGCAACCTGGTCGACGCCCCCGGCTCCTGGCCGGGGGGCGGCACGATCGGCCTCACCGGCTTCACCTACGAGTGCCTGCGCCCGGCCGTGCCGTTCCCCGTCCACGAGCGGATCGCCTGGCTGGAGGGCGCCGCGGTGGAGTTCCAGCCCGAGTCCTACGAGCAGCTCGCCGCCGCGCTGCGCCGCGACGGCGCCGACGACGACGCCCGCGAGGTGCTCCACGCCAAGCAGCGCCGCCGCCGGCAGACCCTGCCGCTGCCGGCCCGGATCTGGGGCCGGGTCCAGGACGCGACGGTCGGCTACGGCTACCGGCCCGGCCGGGCCGCGCTCTGGCTGCTGCTCGCCTGGGCGCTCGGCAGCCTCTACTTCGCCACCCACGCGCTCCAGCCGCTCAAGGCCGACGAGCGGCCGCACTGGAACCCGGTGCTGTACGCGCTCGGCCAGCTGCTGCCGGTCGTCGACCTCGGCCAGGGCGGCTGGAACCCCGGCGGAGCGTCCCAGTGGGTCTCGGCGAGCCTGGTCGTCGTCGGCTGGGTGCTCGCCACCACCGTCGCCGCCGGCGCCAGCCGGATGCTCCAGCGCGGATAGCCGCAGGCAGCGGCGGACGGCGGCGGACACTCCCGCGCGGGCGGCCGCCGGCGGCCGCGGACGCGCTCGCGCGGATAACCCCGGAGCGCTCGCACCGCCCGGGGAACTACGCTGTCCGCCGTGACAGAACGGCTGCCGCTCTTCCCGCTGAACAACGTGCTCTACCCGGGCCTGGTCATGCCCCTGAACGTCTTCGAGGAGCGCTACCGCCGTCTCGTCGCCGATCTGGTCGACGGACCCGAGGACCGGCCGCGCCGCTTCGGCGTGCTCGCCATCAAGGACGGCCGCGAGGTCGCCCCGGTCCGCCCCGACGACGGACCGGCCGGTCCGCTGGACGGCCTCGGCACCGCCACCGGCGACCCGCTGGAGGCACTGCACCACATCGGCTGTGTCGCGGACGTCACCTCCGTCCAGCCGCAGCCCGACGGCCGCTACGAGCTGCTGGTCACCGGCACCACCCGGTTCCGGCTGCGCTCGGTCGACGTCGGCGGCCCCTACCTGGTCGGCGAGGCCGAACCGATCGAGGAGCGCGCCGGCGAGGGCTCCGGGGCCCTGGCCGCCGAGGTCGAGCGCGCCTTCCGCACCTACCAGCGGCGGCTCGCCGGCGCCCGGGAGGCCAGCACCGTCGGCCGCCAGGAGCTGCCCGACGACCCGCAGGTGCTGTCCTACCTGGTCGCGGCCGCCGCCGTGCTGGAGGTCCCGCTCAAGCAGCGGCTGCTCGCCAGCCCGGACAACGCCCAGCGGCTGCGGGCCGAACTCGAACTGCTGCGCCGCGAGAGCGCGGTGCTCGGCTGGCTCCCCTCGCTGCCCGCCGTCAATCTGACCCGCCAGTCCTTCAGCCCGAACTGACCGGCCCCCGACCGGCTCAGCCCCACCTGGACCGGCCCCGACCGACCACCGGAGGCCCCGTGGCCACGAAACCGAAGAAGGGCGGCCGCGGCACACCCGCGACGGTCGCCCTGGAGACCGCCGGGGTGCCGTTCACGGTGCACGCCTACGAGCACGACCCGGCGGCCGCCTCGTACGGGGACGAGGCCGCCGAGGCGCTCGGGGTGACCGCCGACCGGGTCTTCAAGACCCTGGTCGCCGACGTCGACGGCGTCCTCACCGTGGGCGTGGTCCCGGTCTCCGGGCAGCTGGACCTCAAGGCGCTGGCTGCGGCGGTCGGCGGCAAGCGCGCCGCGATGGCCGATCCGGCCGCCGCCGAGCGCAGCAGCGGCTACGTCCGGGGCGGCATCTCCCCGCTCGGCCAGCGCCGGGCGCTGCGCACGGTCGTCGACGAGAGCGCGCTCGGCCACCCCACCGTCTTCGTCTCCGCGGGCCGCCGGGGCCTGGAGGTCGAACTCTCCCCCGCGCACCTGGTCACCCTGACCGGGGCCCGCACCGCCCCGATCGCCCGCTGAGCAGCCGCTGAGCGGCCGCGCGGCCGGTCAGCCCTCGTGCCGGTCCTCCCGGCGGTCCTGCGGCGGGGCGGCCGGGTGCACGGCCTGGTGCACGCCCGGCTGCCCGGCCGGAAGGCCCGCGCCCGGGACCGGCGGCCCCGGGACCCAGTACGGCGGCGGGTCCTCCTCGCGCTTGCCGAACGCCGCCGACAGCGCCAGCAGCAGCACCATGGCGGCCATCGGCCAGGCCAGCACCGCGCCGTACGCCCCGAGGTCGATGTCCGCCGAGAAGTGCCCGCCGTTGCCGACCCGCCGCGCCTGGGCGACCAGGTCGCGGCTCGGCCCGAGCCAGCGCCCGAGCCCCCACGCGCCGACCGAGGCCAGCAGTCCGCCGACCGCCAGCCCGACCGCCACCGCGATCCCGCCGCCCCGCTTGCGGGTGAACAGGAACGCGCCCAGCGCGGTCAGCAGGCCCGCCCCCAGGCCGAGCAGTACGAAGACGCTGTCGGCGCCGGCCCGCTGCTCGCCCTCCGGGTCGGCGTAGAGGATCTTGTTGCCGTCCACCACCAGCGGCACCTTGGGCGCCAGCCAGACCCACAGCGCGCCCATCACGACCCCGAGCACCAGGCAGGCCAGCACCGTGGCCGCTCCGACCCTCAGCTCGGGCAGCAGCCGCTGCGCGATCGGCTCGGCCGACCGGCCCTTCCCGGCCGCCAGGTCCACCCCGGACGGCAGCCCGTACGGCTCGGACGCGGGCCCGGGCGCGGCGTACGGATCACGGTCGGCGGCGGACGGGGCGGGCACGGCATCGGTGACACCGTCGGCGCGCGCGGGATCCGGAGGTGTGTTCGGTACGGTCACGCCCCCATCGTTTCACGCTCACCACCGCCACGACCCGGCCACCCACCGAACCGACGGGGGCCCGGCGTGATCCGGAGGACGCGTCCTACCGGCGGGTCGCCCGCCGGTACGCCCAGGTGGCCACGGCCAGCGAGACCACGCCCACCCCCGCGCACACCCCGAGGTCCGCGACCACCGCCGCCCAGTCGGGGCCCGGCCGGAACGTCCGGGCGAACGCCTCGACCGCGTAGGTGGACGGCAGCAGGTCGCGCAGCCACAGCACCGGCTGCGGCAGGTGGTCGACCGGCAGGACGCCGAGCAGCAGCGCCGCCGACATGCCGAGCTGCCCCAGCATGGTGGCGATCTCCTGCCGGGGCGCGAGCAGCCCGCAGGCCGCGCCGAGCCCGGCCAGCGCCGCCCCGGCCAGCGGCACCACGGCGAGCAGCACCCACAGCTGCCCCAGCGGCAGCCCGAACATGACCGCGCCCACGGCCGCCGTGACCAGCGCCCCCGGCAGGGTGAACGAGGCGAACGCGGCGGCCGCCCCGAGCACCACCGAGGCGGCCGGCACCGGCAGCGTCGCGTAGTGGTCCAGGCCGCCGCTGGCCCGCAGCCGCCCGAAGTACTGGGCGAGCAGGTTGAGCGCGACGAAGGCGACCACCAGCACGCTGGAACCGGCCACCACGTACTGGGCGGCCGAGGTCTGCCCGGCGTCGACGACGCCCCGCATCATCACCAGGATGCCGAGCGACTGGAAGGTGGCCACGAACAGCAGCGGGATCCGCGCCACCCTGGCCCGGGCGAGCTGCGCCCGGTAGACGGCCGCGAGGGCGGGCAGCAGCCGGGCGGCGGGGGCGAGCGGGGCGGGTCCGGCCGCGGCCGGGGTGGTCCGCGGCGGTGCCGAGAGCAGCGTCACTTGGCCAGTCCTCCGTGGCGGCCGCCCAGCTTGAGGTACGCGTCCTCAAGACTCGGGGTGGCCAGGGTGAAGTCGTCCAGGGCGGCGAACGCCGGGCCGGTGGTGACGGCCGAGACCAGTTCGCGGGCCTGCTCGGGAGTGGTGCGGACGGTCCAGCGGCGGCCGGTGCGCTCGGCCCGCTCGGCCAGCGCCGCCACGGCGGGGACGCCCAGCGGCGCCTCGTCCCGCCAGACCAGGTCGAGCCGGACGTCGCCGTCGACCAGCGCCTTGAGCCCGCCGGGGGTGTCGCAGGCGATCACCCGGCCCTCGTCGATCACGGCGACCCGGTCCAGCACGGTCTCCGCCTCGATCACGTTGTGGGTGACCAGCAGCACGGTGGTGGAGCGTTCGGCCCGGCGGCGCTCGACCGCCGACCAGACGGCCCGCCGGGCGACCGGGTCCATGCCGGTGGTCGGCTCGTCGAGGACGAGCAGCGGCCGGTCGCCGACCAGGGTGGCGGCGAAGCAGGCGAGCCTGCGCTGACCGCCGGAGAGCTTGGCGAGCGGCCGGTGGGCGAGCGGTTCCAGGCCCAGTTCGGTGATCACCGCGTCCGTCGCCGCCCGGGCCTCGGTCCGGCCGAGGCCGCGCAGCCGTCCGGTGGTCTCGGCCGCGAGGGCGACGGTCAGCTCGTCGAGCGCGGTGGACTCCTGGCCGAGGTAGCCGAGCAGCCGGGCGGCCCGCTCGGGGTGCCGGACCACGTCGTGGCCGAGGATCTCGATGCTGCCGGAGTCGGGCCGCAGCAGGCCGGTGAGCTGACGGACCAGAGTGGACTTGCCCGCGCCGTTGGGTCCGAGCAGGCCGAAGATCTCGCCCTGCCGGACGGTCAGGCTGATGCCGTCGTTGGCCCGGACCGTCTCGGCGGCGCCGCCGCGCCCGGCGCGGTACGTCCGTACCAGGTCCCGTACGGCGCAGCACGGCGCGGTGTTCTGGGGTGCCCGCCCGGCCGACTCGCTCACGACCGAAGACTCTACGCGGTGCAACCGGCGAACCGGACAACGGGGCCCGGTCCGCCCCGGCCCCGGTCGCCCGCCGGGGATGCTCCTATAGACGTCAAGTTGCGGGAGCAAGGTCGGTTTGCGTGATTTGTTCGGTTGGTGTGCTGGTGAGCACGCGGTAGACCTCGCGAGCGACG
>NZ_LGDO01000485.1:0-46266 GCF_001279805.1 Streptomyces sp. XY431 | reverse complement strand
CCCTCGCCCCGCCGACCCCCCTCCCCCCGACTCGCCACAGCCCGTGCGGCCGGCGAAAGCCGTCGCACCGCGTCCGGTCGTCCGGCCGGTCCCGGTGGACGAGGACGCCGCCGGGACACCCTGTCCCTCCTGCGGCACGCCCAACCCGCCCGACCGCCGCTTCTGCCGCCGCTGCGCGACCCCGCTCACGCCCGGTACGGCCCCGCCGCCGCTCCCCTGGTGGCGGACGATCCGGCCCCTGCGCCGCCGCACCCGGGCCGGTTCGGGACGGACGACGCGCTTCCTGGTGATCCTGGCCGTGGTGCTGGCCCTGTGCGCGGGCGGCTTCCTGCTGCTGCCGGCCGGCCGGCACCTGATCGAGGACACCCGGGACAAACTGGGCAGGAGCAGGCCGGTGACCCCGGTCCGCGTGGAGGCGAGTGCCGAGGTACCCGGGCACCCGGCCGGCAACGCCACGGACGGGCTCAGCAACCGCTACTGGGGCGCACCGGGCCCCGGCGCCTCGCTCACCTACACCTTCGCCAAGCCCTTCCGCCTGGTGGCCGTGATCGTCACCAACGGCGCCTCGACCTCGCCCGAGGACTACGCCGGCGAGGGCCGGGCCCTGCGGATCGACCTGGAGGTGACGGCCTCGGACGGCCGGAAGACGGTCGAGAAGCTGACCCTGGTCGACAAGCCCGGCCCGCAGACCTTCCCCACCGGCATCAGCGACGCCACCACCGTCCGCCTGACCCTCGACGCCCCCGCCGGCCTGGACGGCGACCGCCATCTCGCCCTGGCCGAGCTGGAGTTCTTCCAGCGGAGCTGAGTCTCCGCGCGTGCGCCGCGCTCACGGGTCTCACCGTGATGTTCACGATCGGCAGGGCCCAAATGGCCTCACCTTCAAGGGTTTCGCACCCGGCTGCCAGCTGCAACCGGGCGGCTCCCGCCCCTGGCCGACGGGCGCGGGCCCGGACGGGACAGCAGGCCGGTGGGTGTTCCGACCGTCGACACGTCGAACCGTCGGCCCCGGGCTGCACACCTCCGGCCCGGCGCGTGGGAGCCGGGGCGGCGCGTCGAGCCGGTGGCCTACTGCCTGGCACACGAACGGGTCCCCGACGCGCCCGCCACCGCGGCGCCCGTGCTCGACGTCCAGGAGGTCAAGGCCGTGCCCAAGCCGCGGAACCCCTGTCGCGACGCGCCGCCCGGGAGCGACGCTTCCTGAGGAGCGAGGGCGCCGCTCCCGCCGTCCTGGCGGCGCCCAGCGCTCCGCGTCCCCCCTCATCAAAAAACCCGTTGGTCCGGCGGGCGCCCGGCTGGTAGCGTCCGGCACGCCGTGAAGGAACGCGAGGAGGTGAGACCCATGAAGGCTGTATCCGGGTGGGTGCTCCCCCATGTCGTCACGGCGGGCGATTGACACAGGTGTCGCCGGGAGCGCCTCGACATGGCTCTCCGAAAGGCAACACCGATGAACTCCCTTCCCTCCCAGCCCTGGTCCGACAACCGGCCGCCCGTGGTGACCCGGGTCACCGACACCGAGTGGCACGCCGTCGAGGACGGCCTGCCGGTCGGCCGCGGCGATGCCTCGCAACGGCCCGACGGGCGGCTGTTCGTCAGCGTCGACGCCTGGCACGCCCCGGCCTTCGACCGGATCGCCGCCGCGATGACCGCCGCCCTGCCCGCACCGCTGTACGCGGTCGTCGACGAGACGGACCACGAATCGACCGCGGCCTGGCACCGCGCCGGCTTCACGACCGGACGACGCGAGTGGGGCTATGTGGTGCCCACCGATCCCCGGGTCACCGGACTGGGACCGGTGACGCCCCCGGCGGGGGTGACTCTCGTCCCCGCCGGGGAGGCCGAGGAGGCGCCGCTGCGGACCCTGGACCGCCTGGTCCGCGCGGAGGTCGAGGCCGGCGCGGGCTGGCGGACCATGCCGGCGGAGGTCCTGCCCCGGCCGGCCTGGTCCACCATGGCCGATCCGTCGAAGTACGCCGTGGCACGGGAGGCCGACCGCTACGTGGGAATGGTCCGGGTGGCACCGCTGACCCGGCAGCCGCGGATCGGGCTGGTCGCCGTCCTGGCCGAGCGGCAACGCCGGGGCATCGCCCGGGCCCTGCTGGCACACACTCTGGCCTCCCTGCACCGCGCCGGCACGGTGTCGGCCTGGGCGGAGGCGGACGAAGCAAACCCGGCGGCCACCGCGCTGCTCGAAAGCATCGGCGCCCGGCGCACGGGCGCCGCCCTGGAGCTCGTGCGCCCCTGACTCCCCACCCCGTGGCCAGGACGCGGGCCGGCTCCATGCCCGGCCCGCTCCCGGCCCCCGACAACACGACCGTCCCCGGACGGAGAAGTGAGACAGCATGACGAAAACAGCAGGCGGCATCGAAGTCGAGGGCACCGTCACGGAGTGCCTGCGCAATGCCACCTTCCGGGTGGAGCTCCAGAACGGGCACACCGTCCTGGCCCACATCAGCGGGAAGATCCGGAAGAACTACATCAAGATCCTCCCCTTCGACCGGGTCCTCGTCGAGATCAGCCCGTACGACCTCACCCGCGGCCGGATCCGGTACCGGTACCGCTCGTAGCGGTACGACCGGACGTCCCGGGTCGCCGGCCCGGGGACGGGCACCGGGAGGAAACGGGTCGGGGTCGTGGCCGCCGAGCAGCAAGGGGCCGCGACCCCGACCGGACCGCAGCGGGGCACCGCCGAGGCCCGTGCGGGGGCACCGGCGCCTGCCCCATCGGGCAGTGTCGGCGCGTCACCGCCCGCTCCCTGAAAGCACTCCGTTGACACTGAAGTTGGTCTAGTCCACCTTGGTGGAGCAGGGCCACTGGCAGGGAGGCCGCATGCGCGGCGGGGGACGTCGGCGTGGAGGTCCGCCCGGGACGCCGCAGTGGCGTCGGCGTACGCCAAGCGCACGCCGTCCCGCGCCCAACCGACCGCCGCTGTACCGAATCTGACGATCAGACGGAGAGTTCCACAGATGCAACGAGTCTGCCTCGCCCTGCCCACCATGCGTTCCTGCCCCGGTACCATCGTGGACCTCGCCGAGGAGGCGGCCTACGCCGTCGCGACCTTCGGGGTCGAGGTGCACCTCCTCGTCCTCGACACCACCGACGAGGCCGAGTTCGCGAAGAACGCGGACGCCGTGGCCGCGCTGGCCCCCACCCCCGGCGTCTTCGTCCACCACCTCGGCAACGCGCAGCAGCGGGAGTTCCTGCGCGGGGTGGCCGAGCGCTCCGGTGGCGCCGACCCCGAGCTGCTGCTCGACCTGATGCTTCCGCAGGCCGTCGCGTACGGTTCCTGCGTCAACCGGCTCTTCCTCGCCGCGGCCGCCCTGGGCTGCACCTCGACGCACCTGCGCAACGACGACGCCGACTTCCAGGTCGTCGACGGCGAGAAGGTCTTCCCGATCCACCACGAGCTGCTCTCGATCGGCCGGCCGGCCGGCGAGGCGGCGGCCGT
This sequence comes from Streptomyces sp. XY431, assembly GCF_001279805.1. Taxonomy (NCBI): domain Bacteria; kingdom Bacillati; phylum Actinomycetota; class Actinomycetes; order Kitasatosporales; family Streptomycetaceae; genus Streptomyces; species Streptomyces sp. XY431. The sequence continues at coordinate 42,818 of NZ_LGDO01000485.1, read as the reverse complement.
CGTGACCCGCTCCGAGCTCGACCCGGCCGACGCCGACCTGCCGGTGATGCTGGTCAGCGGCTCCTTCCTCGGCGAACTCAACGTGGACATCGGCGAGATCCTCGAACTGGACCCGGCCGTCTACCGCGACCTGGTGCGCCTGTGGACCCCGCCGGTGTGGTCGGACGAGGACCGGGACGCGATGGTGGACCTCTCCTTCAAGGGCGTCGGCGCCGAGCCGTTCGACGCCGACGAGTCCGTGCTGGGCGTGCCCGACATCTGGAACGTCTACATGTGCAACATCGCGCTGGACCACCGGGCCTACGAGGTGCTGCCGCTGCTGCCCTCGATCGAGACCATCGGCTGCGACTACGCCCTGCTGCACGCGCTGGTCCACTCGCAGTCGCCCGGTGTCGTCCACAACCGCCACATCGTCAACTACTACACGCCCGAGCGCCGCATCGGCGCCGGCTTCATCTCGTACCAGATGCGGTTCGTGAAGTTCCTGCTCTCGATGCTGTACCTGTACCCGGTCTACGGCGGGATGATCGACCACGGCCGCGGGCTGCTGGACGAGCAGCACCGGCTGAAGGTCGAGCCGATCCTCGACCTGGTGCGGGGCAGCGTCGACTGGGACCGGGCCGGGAACGAGCACTGCCTGGACGTCCTGGACCGCTCCTACCGCAAGCTGGGCGGCAAGTACGCCGAACTCGCGGACGTGGTGGCCGGGAAGCGGCAGCAGCTGATGGACGAGGCGCAGGAGGACGCCGAGCGCTGGGCGGTGCTGGTGGAGTCCTGGGCCGGGATGGTGGCCGCCGCCCGTGCCGAGGGCCTGCGCCCCGGCCTGGACGGGGCTGCCGGGTGAGCGAGGACTTCGTGATCCGGCAACTCGCCGACGAGGACTGGGACGCCGTGGTCGCGCTGGAGCACGACGCCTACGCGGCCGACGGCCTGTCGGAGGGGCGGGAGGCGCTGCAGTCCCGCGCCGTCGCCTCACCGGAGACCTGCTTCGTGCTGGAGCAGCGCGGCACCGTCCGCGGCTACCTGCTGAGCCTGCCGTACCCGCCGCTGCGCTGCCCGGACCTCGCCCGGGCGGAGGACACCGCGTTCGAGTCGGACAACCTGCATGTGCACGATCTGGTGATCGCCGAGGACCTGCGCGGCCGGGAGGTCGCGCTCGGGTTCATGCGGCACTTCCGGACCCGGGCCGAGGAGTTGGGCTTCGCGCAGATCTCGATGGTCGCGGTGCGCGGGGCGGACATCCTGCTGCGGATCATCGGCTACCGCTCGCACCGGGAGGTGGCCGTCCCCGCGTCCTACGGGCGGCGCGCGGTCTACATGTCGATGCCGGTGCGCTGATTCCGCGGGGCACCCCCGGGCCCCGGTCGGCACTGCCCGACGTTCCCGGCGCGCATGCGCCGGGAACCGTCCTCGTCGGAGGCGATCGTGCGGGGGGTGGACGCAGGAGGAACTCGCACCCGCCCGGGCCGGGATCAGGCCGGGTAGTGGATGGAGCCGAGGGGCGGGCAGGGGGCGAGGGTCGTCGAGACGCCGGGGCGTTCGACGAAGGCCCGGGCCTGGGCGGCGTGGTGGCGGCGGGTGTCGAGGTCGTCGGCGTACCGGGCGTCGTACCGGGCGCGGGTGGGGTCCCAGGTGCCGTCGATGAGGTCGAGGGCGGTGTTGCCGGCGCTGCGCTGGAACTCCGCCTTCACGGCGCTCTGCTGGAGCGCGCCCTGGATCACGGCGAGGTGGATGCGGGTGATCAGGATGCCGGGGGTGTTCGGCTCGCGGGTGGGCAGGGGGGCCTGCGGGAGCAGGGACACCCCGGTGTCGAGGCGGCCGATGTTGTCGACGGTCGCGGTGCGGGCGTCGCTCACCGCGATCTGCATCTCCCGGTGCAGCCAGAAGAACTCGTCCAGGTCCGCCTGGGTGACGCGCATACGCCCGTAGGCGGCCCGGAAGCGGGGGTCCTGGTGCAGCGGGCGCACGGTGGGGACGTGGAGTGCCACGCAGTCGTTGTAGCCGCCGTCCACCGCGGCGTCGAGGTGGCGCAGGCCGAGGTCCACCTGCCCCTGGGCGACGGCCAGGTCGGACAGATCGGCGTGGGCCGCAGCGGCGAGCCACGCGCCGCCGGGGCCGAGGGCCGCGGCGCGCGCGACGACGTCGTGCAGGCCCGCCACCACGTCGACGCCGCTGTTGGTCAGGTGCCCGAGCAGCAGGTCGTGCAGGCGGGAGATCAACGAGTTGACGGTGGTGGCCATGGCTCTCCTCGGCAGTGAACGGACGCAAGGTCAACAGTGAGGACCGGCCGCGCCCTTGATCCGGTTCCCGGCGGACCCGGGCGGCCTCAGCCCAACTTCTGCAGCACGATGTACTGGTCCGGCTTGAGCAGGTCCGTGCAGTACTGGAGGCCGCCGTCCGGCTGCATCCTGATCTGCCGGTAGACCGACCGGTCGGTGATGCACTGGTCGCCGGGCGAGGAGCCGGTCGCCCGGGACGCGTAGGTCACGCGGTTCTCGTCGGCCTCGGAGAGCGTCCAGGCGCCTTCGCACCAGGTGCCGGTGCTGGGCGTCTCGGCGCGGATCTTGCTCTTCTCCTCGCTCTGCGCCGACTGGACGATGGTGAGGGTGACGGTGGTGACGTCGCCGTTGGCGGCCGTGCGCTGACCGATCCACTTCCCGAGGTACTTGGCGGGGACGATGCCCGGCCCGGCGGTCGTCGCGGACGGGACGGGAGCGGACGCGGCGGGAGCGGACGCGGCGGGAGCGGACGCGGCGGGAGCGGACGCGGCGGGAGCGGACGCGGCGGGAGCGGACGCGGCGGGCGGGGACGCGGCGGGAGCGGACGCCCCGGGCTCCGAGGCGGCGGTCTGCTGCTCCTGCCCGCGCAGCCGGTCGAGCAGCAGGTACCCGCCGCCGCCCAGCAGCAGCACGGCGACCAGCCCGGCCGCCAGGGCGCCGTACCCCCGCCGGGGCGACCTCGCGCGGCCCGGCGCCGACCAGGTCGGCAGCGGCGGCGGGGGCGGAGGCTGGAGCGGGGTTACGGTCGGCGGCACGGTCGAGGCCCGTACGGAGACCGGGCCCGGGGCCGTCCAGCCCGTCCCCCGCTCCCCCTCCAGGTCCAGCAGCTGCACGGCGCTGCGCCCGACCGCCGCCGCCAGCCCCGGCGGCAGCCAGTCCCCGCGCACCAGCCGGGCGGCGGCCGCGCCGTCGCCGTCCAGGAACCGCCGCAGCTGCCCGGGCGCCGGGCGGGCGGCGGGGTCCTTGGCCAGGCAGGCGCGAATCACCGCGTACAGCGGGCCGGACAGGCCGGAGAGGTCGGGTTCCTCGTGGAGCACCCGGTAGAGCAGGACCGGCGCGCTCACCCCGGAGCCGAACGGCATCGTGCCCGTCGCCGCGAACGCGAGCACCGCGCCGAGCGAGAAGACGTCGCCGGCCGGGCCGGCGGGCAGCCCGTTCGCCTGCTCCGGTGACATGAAGCCCGGCGAGCCGAACACCTGGCCGGACCGGGTGAGCCCGGCGGTGGAGTCCAGCGCGCGGGTGATGCCGAAGTCGATCAGCCTCGGCCCGTCCAGGGTCAGCAGCACGTTCGAGGGTTTGACGTCCCGGTGCACCAGCCCGAGGCCGTGCACATGGGCGAGCGCCTCGGCGAGGCCGACCCCGAGGGCGCGGACGGCTGGATCGGCCAGCGGCCCGAACTCCCGCACGGCGGTGCTGAGCGCGGGCCCGGCGACGTAGCCGGTGGCCACCCAAGGGTGTCCGCTCTCGGTGTCCGCGTCCAGGACCGGTGCCGTCCACACCCCGCCGACCCTCCGGGCCGCCGCCACCTCGTGCCGGAACCGGGCCCGGAACTCCGGGTCCCCGGCCAGGTCGCGATGGACCAGCTTGACGGCCACGGTCCGCCCACCGGTGGTCCGGCCCAGGTAGACCCGGCCCATCCCGCCCGAACCGAGCCTGCCCAGCACCCGGTACTCGCCCACCCACTGCGGATCGTCCGCTTCCAGCGGCTCCACGCCTGCACTCCCCTCGCCCCGGAGCAGCCTCCCAGCCGCCCCTCCGGGGCCGACGCTACCGCCCCGGGACCACCTGCGGACCGGCAGAACGATCACGAAATCGTCGCCGGACGTCCACGCGCCCCGGGGAGCCGGGTCGGGACTGTCAGGTGCGGCGGCGGAGGCCGATGAGTGCGGCGCCGGCGAGGCAGGCGAGGGCGGCGGTGAGGTAGGCGAGGTGGTAGCCGGCGAGGTGGTCGTCGCGGGTGCCGGCGACCAGGACCAGGACGGCCACGCCGGCGCTCGCGCCGATCTGCTGGGTGACGACGTTGACCGCGCCGGCGACGGCGTGCTGTTCGCCGGGGACGCCGGAGAGGGCGGCGGAGGTCATCGAGGGGAAGTTGAGGCCCTGGCCGATGCCGCTGAGCACCAGGCCCGGCAGGACGTGCTGGACGTAGCCGCCGTCGAGCGGGGTGGTCAGCCACAGGCCGGTGCCGACGCCGATCAGGACCAGGCCGACCGCCATCAGGGTGCGCGGGGTCCAGCGGGCGAGCAGGCGGCCGGTGGCGAAGTTGGCGGTGAGGAAGACGGCCGCCGACATGGGCACCAGGGCGAGCCCGGACTCGAACGGCGAGTAGTCCAGCATGCCCTGGAGGTAGAGGGGCGCGAAGAACAGCATCCCCACCGAGCCCATGTACTGGAGGAACGCCGCGAGGCTGGCGGCCCGGACCGGGGCCAGCCGGAAGAGGCCGAGCGGGAGGGCCGGGTCGGTGGTGCGGCTCTCGCGCACGACGAACAGCACCAGGGCGAGCGCGGCGGCGGCGAGCAGGACCCAGACCGCGGCGCCGTCGCTGCTGACGCCGACGACCAGCAGGGTGAGTCCGACGGTGCCGGTGATCGCGCCGGGCAGGTCGAGCCGGCCGCTGTGGCCGGGGCTGTCGGGCAGGCCGGCCCGGGTCGCGGCCAGCACGGCGAGGCCGAGCAGGACCGAGAACCACAACACCGAACGCCAGCCCCAGAACTGGGTCAGCACGCCGCCCAGCATCACCCCGCCGCTGAAGCTCGCGGCGCCGACGGCCGCGTAGACGCTGAAGGCCCGGTTGCGGGCCGGACCGGCCGGGAAGGTCTGGGTGAGCAGGGCCAGGGCGGCCGGTCCCGACAGGGCGGCGCCGATGCCCTGGGCGGCGCGGGCGCCCAGCAGGACGGCGGTGCTCGGCGCGGCCGCCCCGACCAGCGCGGACACCGTGAACAGGGCGACGCCGGCCTCGAACACCCGTCGCCGGCCCAGCACATCGGCCAGTCGGCCGCCCATCAGCAGGAAGCCGGCGAAGGTGACGGCGTAGGCGGTCATGACCCACTGGAGTGTGGTGTCGGCCAGATCGAACCGCTCCCCCACCGACGGGAGGGCGGCGTTGAGCACTCCGAGGCCGCTCACGTCCAGGGCGAGCGCGCCGGCCAGCACCCCGAGCGCGAGGCCGGGCCGGACCACCGACTTGACGGCGATGTCGGTCATGCGGGCCTCCCGCCGGCGTCGTGGCGGGCGGCCGCCCGAGCGGGGCCCGGCTGCGCGACGGACTGGGGGAAAGGCCGCGGGAAGGGCTGCGGGAAGGACTCCGGCAAAACGCCCGGAACGCGGCCCGACGATACCTCGAAGGTCTCAACTGCCATGGGGCCAGCTTGCATTGCCCGATCGACGGCTGTCCAGTCCACTTGTACACGGATAGTACCTGAGCGTGACACCCGGTTCCAGGAGATCGAATCGGACACTTTGTCGATCAAATCTCGCCACCTCGACGACCGGCACGCCTCGTACGCAATCCTGTAGTCGGTGCACTCCTCGCGCCTCCGGGCGGACGAGGAGACCGTCGGCCCGTCGTAGGCCGCTGATGTGCGATCCATCGAGCAACCTCGAACACGCCTTGATGCCCGGACTGTGCGGCCGAGCCGCGCGGCCCGCAGCTTTCGGGCCTTTCTTCTTGCCACGGGAGGAGCAGCGTTGCCCGGACACGGAAACACCCATGTCATGCCCATGACGATCTTGCGGCCGGCCGACCGCTCCTCGCCCCGCCGGCGCTGACGCTCCGCCCGGCCGCAGTACCGACCGCCCCCACCACCCCGCCACCCGCCCTGCCGAGGGAGTCGCCATGCCTCAAGAGCGCGCAGCGCGAGACATCTCCAGCGTCACCGATTTCCTGTTGTCCCGATTCGCCGAGCTGCTGAACATCCCCGCACACACCGTCGACCGGCGCGCCCCGATGCACCGTTACGGCCTGGAGTCGGTGCAGTCGGTGGCCCTCGCCGCCGCGCTCTCCGAGTTCCTCGGCCGGCGCGTCCCGGCCACCATGATGTGGCAGTACCCGACCGTCGACGGACTGGCCCGCGCGCTGGTCGAGGGCCCGCAGGAGGCCGAGCCCGCCGCGCCCGCCGCCGGCCGACGGACCGCGCCGAACGAGCCGGTCGCCGTCGTGGGCATCGGCTGCCGCTTCCCCGGGGGCGCCGACCCGGCCGGGTTCTGGCAGTTGCTGGTCGAGGGCGGCGACGCCGTCGGACCAGTGCCGGCCGCGCGCCGGGCGCTGCTGAACGACCGGGTGCGCTGGGGCGGATTCATCGACGGCATCGACCAGTTCGATCCGCTGTTCTTCGGCATCTCGCCCCGCGAGGCCGTCCAGATGGACCCTCAGCAGCGGCTGGTCCTGGAGCTGTGCTGGGAGGCGCTGGAGGACGCGGGCATCGCGCCGCACAGCCTGGTCGGCAGCGACACCGGCGTGTTCATGGCCTCCTGCTGGGGCGACTACGCCGCGCTGGCGCACTACCGCGGCCCCGATGTCCAGATCACCCCGCACACCGCGACCGGCATGCACGACGGCATCATCGCCAACCGCGTCTCCTACATCCTCGGCCTCCAGGGCCCGAGCATGGCCATCGACGCCGCCTGCGCCGGTTCGCTGGTCTCGGTGCACGTCGGGTGCCAGTCGATCCAACTGGGCGAGAGCGACCTGGTGCTGGCCGGCGGCGTGAACCTGAGCTTCGTCTCCGACTACTACACCGCCATGGACGCGATGGGGGCGCTCGCCCCGGACGGCCGCTGCAAGTCCTTCGACGCCCGCGCCAACGGCTATGTGCGAGGCGAGGGCGCCGGGGTCGTGGTGCTGGCCCCGCTGAGCGTGGCGCTGGAGCGCGAACTGCCGGTGTACTGCCTGATCAAGGGCAGTTCCTCCAACAACGACGGCCTGAGCAACGGCATGACCGCGCCGAACCCGCAGGCGCAGGAGAAGATGCTCCGCACCGCGTACCGGCGGGCCGGCATCGACCCGCACCTCGTGGACTACATCGAGGCCCACGGCTCGGCGACGCCGCTCGGCGACCCGATCGAGGCCAACGCCATCGGCGCCGTCCTCGGCGGCGCCGACCGCGCGGAGCCGCTGCGGCTCGGCTCGGTGAAGTCCAACGTCGGGCACCTGGAGGCGGCGGCCGGCATCGTCGGGCTGGTCAAGCTCGCGATGTCGATGCGCAACGGGGTGCTGCCGCCGAGCCTGCACTACAGCGCGCCGAACCCGCAGATCATGTTCGACGAGTACAAGCTCACCGTCCAGGACCGGCTGACGCCGTGGCCGCGGCGCTCCGACGCCCGCCGGGGCGGGGTCAGCTCGTTCGGCTTCGGTGGCGCGATCTGCCATGTCGCGGTCGAGGAACTGCCGCGCCCCGAAGCCTCGTTGCTGCTGCTGGCGGCGGACTCCCGGGAGGCGCTGGCCGAGCGGGCACTCGCCCTGCGGGACGGGACCGACCTGCGTGAGCTCTGTCGCCGCACCCCGGGCGACGGCCCGTTCCGGCTCGCGGCGGCCGCCCGCGACATGTCCGAACTCCGCTCCCAGCTGGACGCCTTCGCGAACGGTGCGCCCGCCGCCGGGCTGAGCACCGGCGAACCGGCCGGGCAGCAGAGCGGGCAGCGGGCCGGGCAACGGGGCGGCCGGCCGGCCGGGCAGCGGCCCCGGGTGGCGTTCCTGTTCTCCGGCAACGGCTCGCAGTGGGTCGGCATGGGCCGCCAACTCCTCGCCGGCATGCCGGTGTTCCGCCGGTCGATGATGAGGTCCGACCGGCGGATGCGGGAGCTGGTGGGCCTCTCCCCGGTCGAGCACCTGCTCTCCGCCGACGGCCGGCTGGACGACATGGACGTCTTCCAGCCGCTGCTGTTCTCGCTCCAGGTCGCGCTGGCCGAGGCCTGGCGCTCGCTGGGCGTGGAGCCGGACGTCGTCCTCGGCCAGAGCGTCGGCGAGTTCGCCGCCTCGTACGTCGCCGGCGTCCTGGACTACGACGACGCCTCCCTCCTCGCCGCCCACCACGGCCGGCTCCTCCAGCAGCTGGCCGTGGGCCGGGGCGAGGGCATCGTGGTGATGACGCCGGCCGACGAGGTGCGGCCGTACCTGACCGGCGGGCTCACCCTCTCCGGCTACAACGGCCTCAACTCCACCCTGGTGACCGGCACTCCGCAGGAGATCGACGAACTCGTCCGGCGGCTGACCGAGGCCGACGTCACCAACCACCGGGTGCGGATGGGCCACGCCCCGCACTCGCCGCTGGTCGACCACGTCCTCGCCCCGCTGAAGGCGGAACTCGCCGGCATCCGGCCCCGCGCCGCCCGCATCCCGATGATCTCGACGGTCACCGGCGAACACGTCGACGGGGCGGAGCTCGGGCCGGACTACTGGGCGGCCAACCTGCGCCAGGAGATCCTGGTGGTCGACGCGCTGCTGAAGCTGCGCGAGCACCGCGTCGACGCGGTGCTCGAACTCGGCCCGCACCCCCTGCTGCTCAAGTCGGCGTCCGAGATCCTGCCCGCGACCACGCTGCCCTCGATGCGCCGGGGCGCCGACGAGGCCGCGACCCTGCTCGGCTCGCTCGGCGCCCTGTACACCGCCGGACTCCCGGTCGCGGCCCATCCGTTCCTCGCCGGCGACCGGGGGCGGCACCTCGCGCCGGGCCGGGGCGACGCCGCGGCCGACGGGGACGTGCACCTCGTCACCGTCTCGGCCCGGACGGCGGGCGCGCTGACCGACACCTGCCGCGAACTCTCCAGCCACGTCGAGCGGAACACCGCCCTGCGGGTCTCCGACCTGGCCTACACGCTCGCCGCCCGGCGCAGCCACCACAACCACCGGATCGCGCTGCTCGCCCGCTCCCGCCAGGACGTCCTGGACGGACTCGCCCGGGTCGCCGCCGGACAGCCGCACCCCGACCTCCTCACCGGCACCGTGTCCGGCGGCGCCGACCGCCGGGTGGCGCTGGTGTTCTCCGGCGGCGGCACCCAGTGGGTCGGCATGGGCCGCGAACTGCTGCGCTCCCACGCCGGGTTCCGCACCTGGATGCGGGCCTGCGACGACGCCGTGCGCGCGGCCGGCGGCCCGCCGGTGCTTGACCTGCTGGCCGCCCCGGCCGAGTCGGCCAGGTACGAGGAGATGGACTTCCAGCAGCCGGTGCTGTTCGCCCTCCAGGTCTCGCTGGCGCAGGTCTGGCTCGGGCTCGGCGTCCGGCCGACGGCCGTGGTCGGGCACAGCCTGGGCGAGGTCGCGGCCGCCTGCGTCTCCGGCGCGCTGTCGCTGGAGGACGCCGCCCGGGTGGTGGTCGCCCGCTCGCACCTGCTGGAGCGCGAGGCCGCCGCGGGCGCCATGATCTCGGTCGACCTGCCGGAGGAGGAGCTGCTGCCCCGGCTCGCCCGCTACGCCGCGCACGCGGCGGTCGCGGTCGTCAACAGCCCCACCAGCGCGGCGGTTTCGGGCTCGCCCGAGGCCGTGGACGCGCTGGAGGCGGAGCTGAGGCGGGACGGGGTCTCGGTGCGCCGGATCCGGGTCGAGCGGCCGGTGCACAGCCCCGGCATGGACCCGCTGATCGCGCCGCTGCGGGCGCGCATCGACGGCATCACCCCGCTGGCCCCCGAACTCGACTTCCACTCGACGGCCGTGGCCGGCGCGGTGAACCCGGTCGCCGACGTCGACTACTGGGTGCACAACCTGCGCAACCAGGTCCGGTTCGCCGAGACGATCGGCGCGCTGGTCGACCGGGGGGTCGGTACCTTCGTCGAGATCGGCCCGCACGAGACGCTGCGCGGCGCGGTCGAGGAGATCGCGCTGACCCGGGGCGCCCAGGTGCACGCGGTCAACTCCCTGCGGCGCGAGGAGAGCGACCTCCGCTGCCTGCTGGGCGCCGCCGCCTCGCTGTACGTCCGGGGCGTCCCGCTGACCTTCGACCCGCTGTTCGCCGACGACGTCGAGGTGGTGGAGACGCCGCTCGTCCAGTGGCAGAAGGACCGGTACTGGATCGACACCGAGTCCCACCGCGCGCCCGCCTCGATCCCGGGCGTCGGCGGGCCCGCGGCCGTCACCGCCACTGTCACCGCGGGCACGACCGCGGCCCCGAGCGCGGCGGAAACCGAAGCTGCGGCACCCGTCCAAGCGGCCCCCGCAACCCGGCCGGTGGACGAGGTCGTGCTGGCCGAGCTGGCCGACGCGCTGGGTGTGCCGGTAGGCCGGTTCGACGCGGACGCCGGGCTGCGGGACTTCGGCCTCGACTCGATGCTGGCGATCCGCCTGGTCAACCGGATGCAGTCGTTGTTCGGGCACCGGGTGTCGCCGGTGGTCTTCCTGGACGGCCGCTCGATCGCCGAGGTGGTCGCCCACTTCGTCGGGATCGTCGGCGGCACCCCCGCACCGGCAGCCGAACCGGCAGCCGCCTCCGAGCCCGCTCCGGCGCCCGCAGCGGATCGAACCCCGGCCCCCGTGCCGTCCTTCCTCGACGAGCCGTCCTTCCTCGACGACCTGTCCGAACTCGACGCCGAGGAGCTGGTGGAGGAGCTCGACGCCCGCGGCCTGCTGGAGGCCACCGACGCGCCGGCCCTGGAGCAACTGCGCGCCGACGGCCTCGGTCTCACCCTCGCACCGGCCTCGCACGGCCAGGCCTCGCTGTGGTTCATGCAGATGGTCGCGCCGGACGCCGTGCCCTACAACTTCATGGTGACCGCCCGGATCCGGACCTCGGTCGACGAGGAGGCGCTGGAGCGCGCCGTCCGGGCCGTGCTGGACCGCCACCCGGCCCTGCGCACCCTCTTCGTGGAGGCGGGCGGCAGCCCGTACCAGGTCGTCCTGGACGAGCCGGTGTACGAGTTCGTGGTCGCGGACACCTCCGGACTGGACGACGAGCAGGCCCGGGAGGAGCTGGCCCGGCACGGGCACCGGCCGCTGGACCTGGACTACGGGCCGCTGGTGCGGGTCGTCCTGCTGCGGCGCGGCCCGGCGGACCACTACCTGCTGGTGCTGGTCCACCACATCGCCTCGGACGCCGCCTCGGCGGATGTCATGATCCGCGAGATCCAGGAGTTCTACCGGGGCGCCGACCCTGCCGGCCGGGCGCCCGCCGCTCCGTACACGGAGTTCGTCGCCCGGGAGCGGCAGTGGCTGGCCGGTCCGGCCGCGGACGCGGCCCTGGACTGGTGGTCGGCGAAGCTGGCCGACCCGCCGGCCCGGCTGGACCTGTCCGACAAGGAGCGGCCGCCGGGCGTCACCTACGAGGGCCGCGACCTCGCCTTCCGCTGGAGTGCCGAAGAGACCCGCCTGCTGCGGGAGTTCGCGCTGCGCGAGGGCGTCTCGGTCAGCACGGTCGTGCTGGCCGGGTTCTTCGCCACGCTCAACCGGGCGGTCGGGACGGAGGATTCGGTGCTGGCCACCGCGATCGCCCAACGCTCCGAGCCCGGTTGGGAGTCCGCCGTCGGCTACTACCTCAACACGGTGCTGGTCCGGGCGAACCCCGCCGCCGGGCGCAGCTTCCGCGAACTGCTGCGCGAGGTCCACGCGTTCTCGCTCGGCCTGCTGGAGCACATGGACTACCCGCTGGACCTGCTGGCGGCCCAGCTCAAGCCGCCGCGCGTCGAGGGCCGCTCCCCGTGGTTCGACGTGGTGGTCAACTGGCTCTCCTCGGAGGCGTTCCCGCGCTCGGTGAAGCTCTTCCACGGCGTCGGCGGGACCCTCGAACCGGACGGCGCGCTCCCGCTCGAACCGCTCCAGGTGCGCAGGCACCTCGCCAAGTTCGATCTGGAGATCTCGATGGCCGACATCGACGGCGAGGTGGCGGGCCACGTCCAGTTCAAACCGAGCTACCTGGAAAGGCGGACCGTGGAGGACCTGCTCGCGCTCTACCGCACTGTGCTCTTCGACTCGATCGATCGACCCGACCTGGCGCTCGGCGACCTCGCGCCGGGCGGCCTCCCTGAGGAGACGGACCGGTGACCGAAACCCTGCACTCCGAGTTTGTCGCGCAAGCGGTCAAGAACCCCGAAGCGATCGCCGTCCACTCCGAGGCCGGAGTCCTGACCTACGGCGAACTCAACCAGCGTTCCCAGGAGTTGGCCGAGCGGCTGGTGGCCGACGGCGCCGGTCCCGGCATCCCGGTCGGCATCTGCGTCGAGCGCACCCCCGACCTGCTGGTGGCGATCCTGGCGGTCCTGCGGTCCGGCTCCTGCTATCTGCCGCTGGACCCGAACTACCCCGCCGAGCGGCTGGCGTTCATGGTCCGGGACAGCGGCACCCGGCTGCTGCTGACCACCCCCGCGTCCCGGGCCGGCTGCCCGGCCGGGCCGACCGTGGTGGTGCTCGGGGAGAGCGTCACGACCGAGCCCGGTGGGACGCCCTCGGCCGTCGTGCCCGGGGACACCGCCTACATCATCTACACCTCCGGCTCCACCGGTACTCCCAAGGGCGTGGCCGTCCGGCACGCGGGCTGTGTGGCGATGCTCGCCGAGATGGACCGGGTCCTGGAGGGCTGCGACCTGAGCGGCGTCGCGGCGGCCAGCTCGGTCTGCTTCGACATGTCGGTGATGGAGATCTTCAACGCGCTCTGCCGGGGCGGCTCCCTCGTCCTGGTCGAGAGCGCCGTGCACCTGGCGGAGAGCCGCCACGCGGACCGGATCACCCATCTGAACATGGTCCCGTCGGTCATGAACGGACTGCTCGACGCGGGGGCGCTGCCTCCGAACGTGCGCTCCATCGTGTTCGGCGGCGAGGCGCTGCGCCGCAAGCTGGTGGACCGGGCGTTCCGGGAGACCGGCGCCGAGCGGGTGTTCAACGCGTACGGCCCCACCGAGGGGACGGTGTTCTGCTCGTTCGGGCCGGTGCCCGCCGAGGGGACGGACGAGCCGACCATCGGCCCGCCGACGAGCACGGCCCGGGTGTACGTGCTGGACCAGGAGCTGCGGCCGGTCCCGGCCGGGGAGGCCGGGGAGCTGTTCCTCGGCGGTGTCGGCCTCGCGCACGGCTACGTCAACCGGCCGCGCACCACGGCGGAGCGCTTCCTGCCGGACCCGTTCCTGGACGGCGAGCGGATGTACCGCACCGGGGACCTGGTCAGGTTCACCGAGGACGGCGAGCTGCGCTTCCTCGGCCGCACCGACCACCAGGTCAAGCTGCGCGGCTACCGGATCGAGCTGGAGGAGGTCGAGGCCCGGCTGACCGGCTGCCCCGAGGTCCGCGAGGCCGCCGTCGTCGTCCGGGGCAACCGGCTGGTCGGCTACGTCGTGCCCTCGGGCGACGTTCCGGAGCCGGACGCGGCCACACCGGCCGGACCCCGGCTGGACGCCGCGCTCCAGAGCGCCGTCACCGCCCGGCTCGCCGCCGGACTCCCCGACTACATGGTGCCCGCGACGGTCGTGGTCCTGCCCGCCCTGCCGCTGGGTCCCGGCGGGAAGCTCGACCGGGACGCGCTCCCCGAGCCGCCCGCGCCGGCCGCCGGCGCCGACGGGCCGCGGACGGCGCCGAGCACGCCGACCGAGACCGCCCTCGCGGAGATCTGGGGCGAGCTGCTCGACCTCGACCCGGCGGGCATCGACGTGCAGGCCGCCTTCTACGACCTGGGCGGGGACTCGCTGCTGCTGGTCCGGCTGGCCCGGCTGATGACCCGGCGCTTCGACCGCCGGGTCCGGGTGCCCGACCTGTTCAGCTTCCGCGACATCGCCTCCCTCGGGCGCTGGCTCGACGACGACAGCGGCGCCACCCCCGAGGTGGTCCAGTCGGCCCGCCAGCGCGCCGACGCCCGCCGGGCCGCGCTGCGCGGCCGGGGCAGCGCCGGCCGCTGAACGAGTACTTCGACCGAACCGCACCGCACACCGAACCGCACCGCCCGCCGAGTCACCACCCTCGACCGAAGCAGGAGCGTTCCCCATGACCGACAACCCGGAGCAGGACTACGACCCGGGTGACGTGGCCGTCATCGGCATGTCGCTGCGGGCCCCCGGCGCCCGTACCAAGGAGGAGTTCTGGGACAACCTCGTCCACGGCCGGGAGTCCGTCTCCTTCCTGGCCAAGGACGACATCCATGTCGACGAGACCCTGATCCACAGCCCGTTCTACGTACGGGCCTGCGGCGTGCTCGACACCTACGACCAGTTCGACCCGTCGGTGTTCGGCATCAGCGACCGGATGGCCGCCGCGATGACCCCGGAGAACCGGCTGTACCTGGAGAGCGCCTGGGAGGCGCTGGAGGACGGCGGCTACGACCCGGACCGGCTCACCGCCGAGATCGGCATGTACGGCGCCAACAACCCGCAGACCGCCGCGCTCTACAGCTCCCCGCCGGACCGGGTGTCGGTCGGACCGGAGGCGATCGAGGCCAGTCTGGCGTGGTCGCCGGACACCATGACCTCCAACGCGCTCTACTACATGGGGCTCACCGGCGAGGCCGTCACGGTCGCCGCGGTCTGCGCCGGCTTCCACTACGCGGTGCACCTGGCCTGCCAGTCGCTGCTGCTCGGCCAGACGGACATGGCGATCGCCGGCGGCGCGATGGTCCGGCTGCCGCACCCCCGGGGCCACCTGTGGGAGGAGAACCGCGTCCTGTCCAGGGACGGCCACTGCCGGCCCTTCGACGCCAACGGCACCGGCACCGCGCTGTCCAGCGGTGTCGTCACCCTGCTGCTGAAGCCGCTGGGCCGGGCCGTCGCCGACCGCGACCACGTCTACGCGGTGGTGAAGGGCTCGGCGGTCAACAACAACGGTGTCAGCGCGATGGCCTACGGCCTCGCCCAGCCCGAGCGGCTGAGCGCCTGCATCGCCAACGCGATGCAGGTCGGTGGCGTGGACCCGGAGACGGTGTCCATGTACGAGGCCAACGGCCTGGGCCTGCCGATGACCGACGAGCTGGAGGTGCACGCGGCGGGCATGGCCTTCGGCAAGCAGACCGGGACCACCTCGATCGGCGGCGTCAAGGGCAACGTGGGCCACGGCGGCGTGGTGTCGGGCGGCTTCGGCGCGATGAAGGCCGCGCTGGCGCTGTACCACCGGACGCTCCCGGCCACGATCAACCTGACCGAGGTCAACCCTGACCTCGACTTCCCCAGCACCCCCTTCGTGCCGCAGCTGGAGACGGCCGCCTGGGACCCTGAGGCCGGCATCCGCCGGGCCGGCATCACCTCGCTCGGCGGTGGCGGCTACAACGCCCATCTGCTGCTGGAGGAGGCACCCGACGCCGCCCGGCGCGCGCCCGAGCCGGCGGGCCGGCCGCGGCTGGCCACCCTGTCCGCCCTGGACGACGAGGCGCTCGCCCGGCAGCGCGAACGGCTGCTGGCCCGGCTGGAGGCCGACCCGGAACTCCGGCTGGACGACGTCTGCTTCAGCCTCAACCTCGGCCGCAAGGTGATGGCCCGGCGCTGGGCGGCGGTGGTGCGCAGCCGCGAGGAGCTGATCGCGGCGCTGTCCGGGGACGCCCCCGCCGGTACGGCCGTCACCTCGACGGCCGCCGCCCCGCCGTCCGACCCGGGCGCCTTCGGCCGCACCGACCACGGTCTGGTGCCGGCCGGCGGCGACGCGGCGGAGCTGGCCGGGCTGGCGGCCGCCTGGGTGGGCGGCAGCCAGGTGGACTTCGGCGCCCTGCACCGGGGGGAGTCCGGGCGCCGGGTGCCGCTGCCCACCTATCCGTTCCGGCCCCGCCGGTTCTGGCGCACGGACTGGTGAGCATGAGCGCCTCCACACCGGTCCCGGCCCCGGATGCCGTGGACGCCCTGGACCTGGGCGACCCGGCGACCTTCGCCGACCACCGCCTCGACCTCGACGGGTACTGGCGCGGTCTGCGCGACCGCGCGCCGCTGCACTGGAACCCACCGGTCGACGGCCGGCGCGGGTTCTGGGTGCTGTCCCGCCACGAGGACATCATCGCCACCTACCGCGACAACGTGAACTTCACCTCGGAGCGCGGCAATGTGCTCGTCACCCTGCTGGAGGGCGGCGACGCGGCGGCCGGCCGGATGCTGGCCGTCACCGACGGGCACCGGCACCACGAGCTGCGCAAGATCCTGCAACGGGTGCTCTCGCCGCGGGTGCTCGACGAGGTCGCGCGGACGGTCCGGACCAACACCCGGTTGTGGATCCGGGAGGCGGTCGAGGCCGGCAGCTGCGAGTTCGCCGAGGAGATCGCGAGCCGGATCCCGATGACCACCATCTCCAGCCTGCTCGGGGTGCCCGAGGAGGACCGGGACTACCTGCTGAGTCTGACCAAGGCGGCGCTCTCGGCGGAGGACGAGGACGTCGACGCGGTCGACTCCGAGATGGCCCGCAACGAGATCCTGATGTACTTCATGGACGTCGTCGAGGAGCGCCGCGAGTCGCCCGGCGAGGACGTGATCAGCATGCTGATCGCCAGTTCCATCGACGGGGTCCCGCTGTCCGACGAGGACGTGGTGCTCAACTGCTACAGCCTGATCATCGGGGGCGACGAGACCAGCCGGCTGACGATGATCGACTGCCTCCACACCCTGGCGGCCCGGCCCGACGAGTGGCGGCGGTTCAAGCACGGCGAGGTCGCGGTCGGGACGGCGGTGGACGAGGTGCTGCGCTGGGCCTCGCCCACCATGCACTTCGGGCGCAGCGTCGAGCGGGAGACCGAACTGCACGGCGTCCGGCTGCGGCCGGGCGAGATCGTCACCCTCTGGCACGCCTCCGGGAACCGCGACGAGCGGGTCTTCGACCGGCCCGGGGTGTTCGACCTCGGCCGCGCGCCGAACAAGCACATGGCCTTCGGCTACGGTCCGCACTTCTGTGTCGGCTCCTACCTGGCCAAGGTGGAGATCGCCGAACTGCTCGACGCACTGCGGGACTTCACCACCGGCTTCGAGCAGACCGAGGAGGCACTGCGGATCCGGTCGAACTTCCTGACCGGCTTCTCCACGATGCCGGTGCGGTTCACCCCCGACCCCTCCGGACTGAAGGCCGCCGACGGCTGACGCCGGCCACCATCCGATCAGTGAGCGCAGGAGTGCGGATGAACATCTACATGTCAGGACAGGGGGCGTTCGCGGTCCAGGTCGCGGAGGCCCTGCTGGACGAGGGGCACAAGATCGTCGGCGCGGCCGCCCCCCGGCTGCGCAAGGGGAAGTCCGACGAGGGCGACGCGATGTCCTGGGACCGGCTGCGCTCCTGGGCGTACCACCGGGACGTCCCGTGGACGGATTCGGCGGAACTGCGGGCGATGCACATCCCGGACGGGGTGGACATCATCCTCGCCGCGCACTCGCACGCCTTCCTCGGCCGGCGGACCAGGGCCAGGGCGGCGGTCGCCACCATCGGCTACCACCCGAGCCTGCTGCCGCTGCACCGGGGCCGGGACGCGATCCGGTGGACGGTGCGGGACGGCGACAAGGTGACCGGCGGCAGCGTCTACCACCTCACCGAGCGCACGGACGGCGGGCCGCTCGCCGCCCAGGAGCACCTTCTGGTGCCGCCGGGCTCGACCCCGCAGACCCTGTGGCGGGACCACCTGGCGCCGCTCGGGGTGCGGCTGCTGCTGAAGGTGGTCGCCGACCTCGCCGCGAACCGGCGGATCGAGGTGCCGCAGGACGAGAGGCTGGCGACCTGGGAGCCCGCGATGGACGCGCCGCCGCTGTTCAAGCCCGAACTCATCGCCCTGCCGGGCACCGACACGGTCCGGGTCGAGAGCGGCCGGTGGGCCCTGCACGAGCGCTGAGGCACCACGGCCCGGCGGCCCCGCGCACAGCCGGTGCGCGGGGCCGCCGGGCCGCTCCCGGCCCTACGCCGGGAACAGCGTCCGGTGGACGGGGTGCTCGCGGAAGCCCCGGCCGCGGTGCGGCGAGCCGTGGGTGGCCGACAGTTCCCCGGCCGCGGTGCGCAGGGTGGCGGCCAGGTGGTAGTCCGGGTGGACGCCGTCGGCGCCGGTCCGGACCCGGAAGGTCAGGTCGAGCGTGTCGCCGCGCTCGACCGGGACCTCGGCGTCGAACAGCGGGAAGTACACCGACGCCCAGCTGGTCGGGTCCCGGAGGGCGTCCAGGGGCTCCTCGTCCGGGAGGCAGGCGATCCGGAGCCAGGTGAGCACGCCGTCCACGCTGCCCGGGCGGCGGACCGTGAGCCGGACCCGCCGCTCCTGCTCCGCCCGCAGGTCACCGTTGAAGTCGAGGACCTCGACCTCCTCCTCGGTCGAGAGGAGGGCTTCCGGGTCCGGGTCGCCGATCCGCAGGCGGACGTCGAACGGCGCCCCGTTCCACTCGAAGATCCGTTCCAGATAGGGGACCGCCTCGGGTGCGAAGGCCACCGGGGAACCGCCCAGGACCTCCCGGAGGTTCACCGCGGCCGCCCGGGTGACGCACCGGTGCGGCACGACGACACCGCCGGGCACCAGGTGCCGGCGCCGGGCGTCGGCCAGGACCACGGCGGCGCCCTCCGCGCCCGCGACCGACCCGATCACCTCGGCCACGCAGACCTCCGCCGGGGGCCCGATCTCCAGTTCGGTGGACACTCCGTGCAGCAGGGCGACCCGGTCCGCGAGGCCCCAGGCGAGGCGGTTCGCCGACGCGTTGCGGAAGGTCTCCGCCATGGCCTCGATCGCCACGGCGCCGCTCGCGCCGCAGGACACGCTCTCCCGGGCCCAGTTGAGGTGTTCGCCGGTGCCGATGTCGAGCACCCGCCGCCCCGGCGCCAAGGCGCGGACCGCCGCGCGGAACCGTTCCACCCGGCTCTCGTCGGACGTCAGCGCGCCGTAGAGCGCGGAGTCGTAGACCGGGTACTCGCCGATGCTCGGCCAGAGGACGGCGCCCGCGGCGCCTCCCCCCGGCCGGGCGGCGACCCGTACGCCGACCTTCGTACCACCTACCGAGATGTCAAGACGTTCTGTCACTTGTCGTTCCCTCGTTGTGAATCACTGCGGTCGAGCTGTTCCTCCGGGGTGTTGCGACCGGGCCGCCCCGGCCGGAATACCCCGGCCGTAATACCCCGGCCCCGGTCAGAGCGCGTGACCGGGCGTTCTCCGGACCAGCGCCCTGGCCATGGCCCGCAGGGTGTGCGCGGTGGCGAAGTGCGGGAGTTGCAGGCCTTCGAGGCCCCGGCGGCGCAGGGTCTCGACCAGGGCGGGGGCGAGGACGGCGCGGCCGCCGGCCTCCGCGTAGGTGAGGGCCAGGTTGACCGTCCCGAGGCCGTGGGTCTCCTGCAGGGCCGCGACGAGTTCGCGCTCGGGCTCGGTCGTGGGGCCGAGCACCGGGGTGCCGTCGCCCGGCAGCCAGTCGGCGCCGGCCGCCAGGTCGGGGAGCCCGGGACCGGTGGCGCGGCTCGCGGACCCCTCGGCGAGGCGGTAGCGGTGCGGCGCGATCAGGTCGCCCTCCAGGTGGAGCCGGGACAGCACGTACTCGTGCACGTCGAACAGGCAGGACGGCCCGTCGAGCGACACCCGCGCCACGATCTCCTCGTCCTCCTCGGACACCTCGGCGGCGAGCACCCCGGGGCAGCCGGCGACCACCTCGGCGACGGTGTCGAGGTGGACCCACGTCCCCCGCACCAGCCGGGCTTCGGTCGAGCGCGCGAAGTCCGACGGGAGCAGCGCACGGGCGGCGGCCAGGGGGACGTCCGGCTGTTCGGCGACCAACCGGACGAACCTCGGCAGCAGTTCGGACATGTGGTGGACGATCCCGGCCGGGAGCATCACCGCGTCCACGTCGAAGTCGACGGCCACCGTGGCGTCGTCGACGTAGATCCAGGTGGCGTAGCTCCAGGGCTCCTCGCCGGACCGCCATTCGTCGGTGCGGGTCAGCCGGACCTCCGCGACGGGGATCCCGTCGGTTTCCGGGGTGTCCGGTTCCGAGAGCCCCTGGTAGTTGAAGTACAGGCCGCGGACGGATCCGATGCCGCGCTCCTTCTCCAGCCGCAGCCGGGAGTCCTGGTCCCGGATGCCCAGCCGCAGTTCCTCGGTGTAGGCGCGCAGGGCCCCGGCGGACACCTCGGTCAGGGACTCCGCCAGTGTCCGCTCCTCGTCGAGGTCCACCATGATCTCCAGCGCCTTGGCGACGAGGTCGATGCTGTCGTCACTGGGGAGCCGGAGGCCGATCGCGTTGACGACCATGATCCGGGGGATGCCCGAGTAACGGGAGATCAGCCAGCCGACGGCGTGCATCAGGACCATGGCCCGGGACACTCCGTGCGCCCGGCAGACCCGGTCCAGGAGCGGCAGGAGTCCCTCGTAGCGCACCGCGGACATGAGGAACCGCGGGTCCGGGGTCTCCTCCTTCACGGTGGCCGGCACCAGCAGCCGGGGGGCCAGCGCCCTGGGGTCCCGGCTGTACCGCGCCCTGCTCTCCGGGGTCCGCGGGATCCGGCGCTCCTTGGCCGCCCGGTCGAGCGGGTGGGTGATCCGCAGGGGCTTCTCCGTCCCCGTCCCCGTGCAGAGCGCCAGGAACTGCTCCCTGAGGTTCCGCACCCCGGAGCCGTCGAGCACGATGTGCTCGAAGACGAGGCTGAGCACCCGGACCTCGTCGTCCTCGACGAACAGCCGCACCGACCACAGCGGCCGGGTGTACAGCGAGCCGCCGACGAGCGGGTGGATCCCGCCCTCCTCGCCGTACTCCGCCAGGGTGCCCAGCTCGGCGACGGTCAGCGGCAGCCGGAAGCCCTCGGCCTCGAAGACCAGTTGGTACGGAAGGTTGTCCGGGCCGAGCCCGAACGCGGTCCTGAGCACCTCGTGCCGCTCGACCAGCACCGTCAGCGCCGCCGTCGCCGCCTCGACGGAGATGCCCGCCGGGAGGTCCCACTGCTTGGACCAGGCGTTGTCGATGTCCCCCTTCTCCCGCCAGTAGAGCCGCAGCCACCAGCGTTCCTGCTGTTCGGTGAGCGGACCGCTCCGCACGACAAGACTCAATTCCTCCACCCCTCCGTGGATCGACAGTGGGACGCGGCCCGGTCGGGCCCGCCCCGGGAAGCGGCCGCCGGGACCACCCCGGGAACCGGCCGGCCGCCGGGCCCGCCTCAGGAGCCGGCCGCCCGCCGGGCCGCGAGGAGTGCCCTGTTGATGTCCTCGTGGTCGTCCTCGTAGCTGCCGTTGAGCAGGACGTGCCCGACCCCGGCGCGCAGGTACTCGGCGAGCCGGGAGCCGACGTCCTCGTGGCTGCCGACCAGGAACGGCGCACTGGCGTGGCCGCTGCGGAAGGCACCCAGCCAGTACGCGTCCGGTTCCTTCTCCCCGGCGGCCCCGGCGGACTCGGCGGCCCCGGCAGCCCCGGCGGCCCCGGCGGCCCCGGCGGACTCGGCAGCCCCGGCAGCCTCGGCCACGGCCTCGACGGCCAGTCGGCGCGACCAGGAGTTCTGGGAGACGGTCTTGAGCAGCGTCTCCTGCCGGCCCTGCCAGGTCTCGGGGAACCGCTCCCTGGCCGTCGCCCAGGCGTCCTCCCGGGCCGACCCGGCGACGATGCCGATCCGGATCCCGAGCTCGCCGGTGTAGCCGCCGGCCAGCAGCGGCTCCAGGAAGGTCTCCTCCCACTCCGGGTAGCGGGCGGGGTGGGTGACCACCACGTCGGCGACGTCCCTGGCCACACCGATGCTGGCCGGCGAGGAGCCGGCGACGAACAGCTTGCACTGCGAGAGGACTTCGGGCCGGGGCTCCAGCCGGAACTTGCGGTAGGAGTAGAACCGGCCCTCGGTGTCGACCTCCTCGCCGCGCAGCAGCGCGCGCAGGACGAGCCCGTACTCGCGCATCCGCTCGTACCGCTCGTCGTGGCCGAGTTGGTCGCCGGTGCGGCGCAGCTCGTCGTCGCGGGCGCCGGCCACCAGGTTGAAGTGCAGCGGGCGGCCGTACAGCGTCGCGTACGCCGCGGCCATCGCGGCGGCGGTGTGGGGCGGCAGCGAGGAGGGCTGGACGGCGATCAGCGGGACGAGGGTGTCGGTGGCGGCGCCGAGCTGGCCGGCGATCAGCCAGGGGTCGACCTCGTGGAGGTTGTGCGGGACGAGGATGCCCGACCAGCCGGCGCGCTCGCAGGCCGCTCCGGTCTCCCGCAGCCGGGAGAGGTAGTCCTGCTCGAACTCACGCTGTCGGCTTGCCGATTCCGGGGTCACGGAATAGACGTGCACGGTGTTCCTCCGTCAGTCGATGGCGAGTACGCCGGTCGGGTCGTTGCTGTTCCCCTGCGGGCGCAGGTCCTCGGGGTCCACGTAGTCGCGGATCCGGCGGATCAGCGTGGTGCTGTTCTGGCCGAAGCGGTGCGGCTCGCGGAGGTTGGTGATCTCCAGCCGGCCGCCGTCCCGGCCCTTGAGGGATTCGAGGTAGCGCAGCACCGCCCGCCCCTGCGGGTACGTCATCAAGTAGTGCGCGGCGAACATGCCGCCGGCCGGGTTGACCAGCTCCCAGTACTCGCGGACGAAGGCGAGCGTGTCCCAGGTGTCGATCCAGGCGAAGTCGATCAGGCCGAAGGCGTCCCTGACCTTGTCGGCCGATCCCCTCAGATCGCCCTCGATGACCTGGCAGACGCCGGTGAGGTCAAGTTGGTCGAGGACGTCGAGGGCCCTGGGGGCGGAGGAGGAGGTGTCCGTCATCCGGTCGATGCAGATGAGCCTCGGCTCGTACGGCTCGTCGTAGTACGGGGCGTGGGCGAGCGGCTGCGCCTCGCTCGACCCGGGGGTGCCGAGCAGGGCGCGTTCGGCCTCGAAGGCCTCCTTGTTGTCCTTGAGCGCCCTGGCCAGGTAAGGGGTGGTGTACCCCATGCCGACCTCCAGGACGCGCTGCGGCCGCAGCGTGCGGATGAGCCAGTACAGCAGCGGGGCGGTGGAGTCGGTCCCCATCTCGGGGACCTCCAGGGACTTCACCGTCGAAACGAACGCGTCATCGATCATGAGACACCTGCCGGATGCGGCCCCGGGGCGGGGCACGTGGTGGATGGGCCTTCGGACGTGGGTGCGGCTAGGAGTTGTACTCGACCGCCAGGGCCGACCAGGAGTACGGTCCGCCGGTCGCGAGCAGGAGGCGGTCCCCGGGGTCGAGCGCGCCCGAGGCCGCCAGTCGGTGCAGGGTGATCAGGAGGTCCGCCGAGAAGCAGTGCCCGAGTTCGGTGACGGGCCCGAGCAGGAGCTTCCCGGGGGGCATCCGCATGGCCGCGAGCAGGAACTTCTGGGCGGCCGGGCGGTAGTTGGGCAGGACCGCGTACCGGAAGTCGGCGCGGGTCCGCCCGAGGGTGTCGAGCAGGGCGGTGACGGTCTCGGAGGCGAGCCGGACCGTCGAGAGCAGCCCCTGTTCGGCGGGGTCGGCGTCGGCGAGCCGTACGGCCGTGCGGCTCGCGGCGGCCTCCACCCTGAGCCGGGGGCCGGCCGTGTCCGGTCCGCCGGAGAGCACGCAGGCGGCCGCCCCGTCGCTGAACACGGACAGGCCGCTCGCCATGATCCGGTCCCGGCCCTCCGCCCGGTCGGCGAGCAGCAGCAGGACGCGCTCGCACCGGCCCGAGGCCAGGGCGTCGGAGGCAACCCGGACGGCGGGGACCAGGTTGCCGCAGTCCTGCCCGGACAGGGCGAGGTGCTCGACGTCGTTGAGGCCGAGGCGGTCCAGGATCCGGGCCAGCGAGCCGGTGGTGTCCGGGTCGTTCTCGCTGACGTAGACCACGAGGTCGGGCCGGGCGGCGGTGGCGAGGGTCCGCTCGGCGGCCGTGGCCGCGAGGTCCCAGATCTCGCGCCGGCTCTCCCGGAAGCGGACGATCTCGGTGACCAGCGGGGAGATGTCAGCGGTCGTGGTCCCGGCCAGGTCGGACACCGGGCGGACGTCGCCGCACTCGTATCCGATGGCCGAGATGGTGGTGCCGTGCATGGTTCCCTCTCACTCGTCGTGGGCCGGGCGCGGGGCGGGGCGCGGGGTCAGGGGCGGGGGCTGGAGCTGGGGCTCACCAGGTGACGGGGAGCCGGTGCACCCCGTAGAAGCCCATGTCGGTGGCGAGCGGGACCTCCCCCGGCGGCACCGCCAGGGCCAGGCCGGGGAAGCGCCGGAAGAGGGCGGGGAACGCGACCCGCATCTCGAGCCGCGCCAGGTTCCGGCCCAGGCACTGGTGGATCCCGTGGCCGAAGGCCAGATGGCCCGAGGTCCGCCGGGAGAGGTCCAGCCGGTCGGGGTCGGCGAACTGCGCGGGGTCCCGGTTCGCCGCCGACAGCGACACCGTCACCGACTCGCCAGCCCTGAGCAGCCGGCCCCCGAGCTCGACGTCCTCCAGCGGAGTGCGCGGGACCCCGAAGTGGAAGATCGTCAGATAGCGCAGCAGTTCCTCCACCGCGTTGTCGGCCAGCGCCGGGTCCCGCTTCAGCGCGGCCAGCTGCTCGGGGTGCGACAGCAGGGCGAAGGTCCCTAGGGCGAGCGAGCTCGCGGTCGTCTCGTGCCCGGCGGTGAGCAGCAGGACGCCCGCGCCGGCGATCTCCTCGGTGCTCAGGGTGCCGTCCTCGACGAGCATGCTCAGCACGTCGTCGCCCGGCCGGGTCCGCCTGCTCCGGGTGAGCTCCCGCAGGAACCCGTCCAGGCGGTCCATCGCCAGGGCGGCCTCCCCGGCGGAGGCGTCCAGGCTGAACAGGAGGGCGCTGTCGCGCTGGAAGGCGGCCCGCTCCCCGTAGGGCACACCGAGGAGTTCGCAGATCGCGAGCGAGGTCACCGGCAGCGCGAACCGCTCGACCAGGTCGGCCGGCGGCCGGGAGTCGGCCATGGCGGTGAGGCGTTCCTCGACGAGCTGCTCGATCCGCGGCCGCAGGGCCTTCGTCCGGTGGGCCGTGAAGGTCCCGGCCAAGGGGCGGCGGACCCGGGTGTGGGCGGGGGGATCCATGTCGACCATCCAGCCGGGCAGCGCGGGGACGCCGAAGAAGGGGTCGGCGCCGGGCCGGGCCACCGGTGCCCGTTTGAGCTCGGATCCGGCGCTGAACCGCGGGTCGGCCAGCACGCTCCGGGCCAGGGCGTGGCCGGTCACCAGCCAGCCGGTGTGGCCGTCGGGGTAGGCCAGCGGGCGGATCGGCTCCCCGCCGCGGTGGTCGGCCAGTTCGGTCGGCGGGTCGAAGGGGTTGGGCCGGACCGTGGGCAGCGGGGACGCCGGCGAGGACGGGTGCGGGCACAGGTGCGGGCACGGGTGCGAGGACGGTTGGGCGGCGTGCGTCATCGGACCTCCTTCCGCAGGAACTCGGCGAGCCGCGCGACCCCGGTCTCGATCTCCCCGGGGTCGAGGTAACTGCAGGAGAGCCGCAGCCGGTGGTCGCCCCCGGAGCCGAGGTGGAACGGCGCCATCGGCGTCCACAGCACGCCGTACTCCGCCGCCGACCGTTCCAGCAGGGCGGTGTCGGCGGGCACCGGCAGCGTCATCCGGACGAAGAACCCGCCCTCGGGCCGGTTCCAGCTGATCCCGCCGGGCAGACCGTCGGCCAGGTGGCGGTCCAGCGCCTCGGCGAGGTGGTTGAGGTTCCGCTGGTAGAGCTCCGACTTGCGCCGGCTCAGCGCCATCAGGGAGCCGCCGTGCTCCAGCAGCATGCCGCCGATCACGGCCTGGCAGATCGGGGAGGTGTTGACGGTCACCATGCTCTTGGCGGCCGCGAGTTCGTCGGCCAGCAGGGTCCCGGCGCCGCCCGGGCGGACGACCTCCTGGTCCGCGACCACGTAGCCGACCCGCGCGCCGGGGAAGCAGACCTTGGCGAAGGTCCCGAGGTGCACCACCCGCCGGTTCCGGTCCAGCGCCTTGAGCAGCGGCAGCTCCGTCCCGGGCGCCGCGGTGAAGCCGTAGGCGTTGTCCTCCAGCACCAGGAAGTCCTCGCGGTCGGCGAGTTCGAGCAGGCGGTGGCGGACGTCGAGCGGCATCCGGCCGCCGCCCGGGTTGGCGAAGTCGGGCGCGACGTAGCACGCGCGGACCCTCCGGCCGGTGCCGCGGGCGGTCCGGCAGCGCGCCGCCAGGGCGTCGAGGTCGAGCCCGAGCGGGGTCTCCTCGACCCCGACCAGGTCGATGTCGAGCAGCCGGGCGGCCCCCCTGATGCCGACGAAGCAGGGGTCGGCGACGGCGAGCACGTCCCCCCGGGAGCCGAACAGGGTGCGCAGCGTCAGGAACATGGCCTCCTGGGCGCCGACGGTCACCACCACCGCCGCCTCCGGCACGTCGACGGCGTGGTCCCGGCGCAGCGCCCCGGCGACGAGGTCGCCGATCAGCCCGCGGCTCGGCCCGTACTCCAGCAGCAGCCGGCGCGCCCGGTCCGGGGTGTGGCCCCGGTCCCGGACGAGGTGGTCGAGGAAGCGGTCGAGGTAGCGCCCGGGGGCGAGGTCGGGCAGCAGGTCCGGGTGGGGGGCGCCCGGGGCGAAGGAGACGGCGTCGGGGTAGCGGGCCATGACCTCGTTGAGGAAGCCGATCGAGCCGAGCACGGGCTCCGCCAGCGAGGCGTGCAGCGAGGTGGCGTCCAGGCGCACCGGGCGGGGGTTCACCGGCGGGCCGACGAGCGCTGCCGGCGGGCCTCGACCTTGGCCAGGACGTCCTGGCTGTAGGCCCGGGCCACCTGGGCCACCGCGAACTCGGCCAGGTACTCGCGGTAGAGGTCGAGCGGCTCCTCGGCGAGGTTCAGCATCCGCCGGTTGGCGGCCACGGCGGGGGCGCCGAGTTCGCGCACGGCGCGCTCGACGGCCTCGTCCATGGCCTCCGGGGGGACGACCTCGTCGCACAGCAGCCGCGCCTCGGGGTCGGCCATCGTGATCCTGCGCCCGCCGAGGACGATCTGCCGGGCGAGCCTGCCGCCGGTCAGCCGGGTGAGGCGGAGGTTGCCGAGGCCCGGCACGATCCCCTCCGCCGCGGCGGGGAGGGCGACGTAGGCGCCGGTCTCGGCGACGACCCGGTCCAGGACCAGCAGCAGTTGCATGCCGCCGCCGATCGCGAACGAGTCGACCGCGCCGATCCACGGCTTGGCGACGGTGCGCTCGGTCCAGGCGCCGGGGGCGGGGTCGGTGAGCAGGCCGCGCGCGATCTTGTGCAGGGTGCCGAGTTCCCGGCCGAGGAGGAAGTCGACGAAGGAGATGGCGCCGTCCCGCAGGTCCTTGAGGTTGATGCCCGCGCTGAAGACCCGGCGGCCCCGGTAGCGGGGGTGCTCCATCTCGCCGCCGCGGAGCACGCCGACCCGGACCCGGTCGTCCAGCAGGGCGAGGTCGACGGCGGTTTCGAGGTCGGCGTTCAGCCGGTTGTCCTCGGCGTTGAGGCAGTGGGTGTTGTGGAACGTCACATGGGCGGCGTGGCCGCGGCGCTCGACCAGGACGGTGCCGAGGCGGATCCGGCCCGTGCCCCGGAACTCCTCGGCCAGGTCCAGGGCCCGCCGGGTGGGCGTCAGCATGGTCTCGACCAGATGGGTGCCCGCGGTGGGCGAGCGCAGCACGGCGCCGCAGAACAGGCCCTGGTCGATCTCCCGGCCTTCCTTGTCGGCCTGGATGCGGCGCTGTTCGGCGTCCAGCTGGGCCCGGGTCGGGACCAGGCCGGGGACGTGCTCGGCCGCCGCGGCGAGGAGTTCGGGCAGCCGCAGCCGCCGGGTCAGGCCCGCGGTGAGTTCGCCGTACACCGCGTCGACGTGGTGGGTGAGGAAGGCCCGGCGGGCCGCCCTGGTCTCGGTGTGGAGGCGGTCGGCGAGCTGCTGCTGGGCGGCGGTCCGCCCGGGCCTGGCCGGGAGTGCGGCGAGCGCGTGCTCCGCCGCGTCGGCGTACCGCCGCAGGGCGGCCGCGTCCTCCTCGCGGTGGCCGGTGAAGGCGGGAGCGGGAGCGGGAGCGGGAGCGGGAGCGGGGGCGGGGGCCGGGACGGGTGCCGGGACGGGTGCCGGTGGTGGGAGCTGGGGTGCCGGGCCGGGCGGGCGGGCCGGAGTCGTCACCGGGCGCTCCCCGGAGTCCCCGGGGCCGCGGCGGCGGTCAGCCGGCGCAGCTCGCGGTCGCAGGCGGCCAGGTGGGCGCCCAGGGCTTCGTCGTAGTCGGCCGAGCCGGCCTCCAGCAGGAGCTGGCGGCGGACGGCCAGTTCCCGGTCCGAGATCCGCCCCATCAGCACGGTCGCGGTGTGCACGGCCTCCGCGACGTCCTCGCTGAGCTGGTCGATCAGGCCGAGTTCCAGTGCCCGGTCGACCGAGATGTCATTGCCCCACATGACGATCTGGCGGGCCCTGGCGACGCCGAGGTGCTGGACCAGCCGGTAGAGCGACATGCCGGGCCAGAAGTGGCCGTCGTTGACGGGCAGCATCAGCAGCAGGTCGGGTGCGCCGATCCGGAAGTCCGCGGCCAGCAGGAGGTCCAGGGCCGGGCCGCCGCAGGCGCCGCGCGCGGCGGCGATGGTCATCGCGGCCAGGCGCTCGAACCGGCGCACGGCCCGCTCCCAGCGGTTGACCTGCCGGACGTCGACGGCGCCGGGCCAGGACCGGGAGTCGGCCGGGGTGACGTCGAGGCGCAGCACCACGACGGACCGCTCGGGCCGGTTCTCCACCTCGTCGCAGACGGCGTTCACCGCCGCCGTGAGCTCGGCCAGCGGCCGGGTCCCGTCGATCCTCACCTCGGGGCCGAGTCCGTCGGGCAGCGGGGTCGGGTCGAGGTTCGCGTGCATCGTGACCGCCATTCCTTCCGTCACCAGCCCACCAGGGCCAGTTCGATGGTTGATCCGGGACCCATGGTCATGAGGACGCCGAATTCGCCGGGTTCGGCGCAGGCCTCGGCGGCAAGCCGTTCGTAGGAGAACAGAAAGGATCCGCTCGAAAGATTTCCGTGGTCGCGGAGGACCCCGGTGGTGTGCCGGACGTCCTTGCGGGTGAGGCCGAGATTCACCCGGACCGAATCCACGACCTTCTTCCCGCCGGAATGGATCACCCAGTGGGAGATGTCGGAGCGGTTCAGTCCCGTTCCGTCGAGGAGGCGGTCGAGCGAGAGTTCCGCGTGCGCTCCCACGACATAGGGGATGTCCGGGTCCAGGTAGAAGCTGAATTTCCCCTGCGCGTCGTCCCAGTCGTAGCGCATCGCGGCGGAGGCCTCGGGCACGATGCAGCTGGAGAAGCGCAGCAGCGCCGGACCGGCGGGCGTGGCGGGTTCGACGGCGGACGGTGCGGTGGCCGGTGCGACCACGGCGACCGCCGCCGAGCCGTCCCCGAAGAGGCTGTTGACCACGGCCGAGCGCATGGTTCCGTCCATCACGTACGCCGCCGAGCACGCCTCGATGCAGACCATCAGGGCCAGCTCACCGGGGTGGGCGGCGGCCCAGGAGGCCACCGAGGTCAGGCCGTTGAGGCCCGCGTTGCACCCCATGCCCACCACGTCCAGCCGGGCGCAGTGCCGGTCGATGCCCAGCTCCTTGATCAGCAGCGCGGAGAAGCCCGGGGTGAGGAGCCCGGTCGAGGTGACGCAGCACAGGTACCGCACCTCGGCGAGGGTCGCGCCGGCCGCCCCGAGGCAGGCCTCGACCGCCTGCCGGCCCAGCGCCACACCGCTGGTGACGTGCTTCGCCAGCAGCTGGCCCTGGGTCTCGACGGGCATCGAGCCGTCCGGCAGCGGCGGCGGGAGCGTGAGCGCGCGGCGGTCGATGGCGCTGTTCAGGAATATCGAGCGGACCCGCGGGTCGGTGATGCCGAAAATGTCCAGGAGTTCGCGCTGCGAATAGGAGGTTCCGGGCACCGAGGTGCCGACCCCCACGATCGCGGGGGATGTCGTTCGGGATTCCGCGGACAAGGATTTCGGGCGGTTCCGGACACTCCGGTCGGCCACTTTCATCGTCGTCTCCTCCGGACGCTTCCTCGGTAGTTTCTTCGGTGTCGCCGGGCTACGATTCCGCCATGTCGGAAGAATCTTCAGGGAAATCCGGGAACGGGAACACGGACGAGAGCACGAACGGGAACGCGGCAGCCGCCGGGAATGCCGAGAAGCCGAGGGTCCTGTTCGAGAAGGACGGCCGGGTGGCCCGGGTGACGATCAACCGGCCCGCCGTACTCAACGCGATGGACTTCCGGACGCACGAGGAGCTGGCGCGGGCCTGGGACGCCTTCGAGGCCGACGACGACCTGTGGGTCGCCGTGCTCTCCGGCGCGGGCGAGCGCGCCTTCTCCGTCGGCCAGGACCTCAAGGAGCTGGCCGGCCGGGTCCGGGACGGGACGGCGGGCACGGCCACCTTCGGCAGCCGGGGCAAACCCGGCTGGCCGAGGCTGACGGAGCGGTTCGAGCTGGCCAAGCCGGTGGTGGCCTCGGTCCGGGGGTTCGCGATGGGCGGCGGGTTCGAACTCGCCCTGGCCTGCGACCTCGTCGTCGCCGCCGAGGACGCGACGTTCGCGCTGCCGGAGGCCAGGCTCGGCCTCATGGCGGGCGCCGGCGGCGTGTTCCGGCTGACCAGGCAGCTGCCGTGGAAGACCGCGATGGGGCATCTGCTGACCGGGCGCCCGATGGACGCGCGGCGCGCCTTCGAACTCGGCCTGGTGAACGAGGTGGTGCCGGCCGCCGAGCTCGACGCCTGCACCGACCGGTGGGTCTCGGACATCCTGCGCTGTGCTCCCCTCTCGGTCCGGGCCATCAAGGAGGCGGCGACCCGCTCCGCCACCGTGCCGCTGGAAGAGGCCTTCGCGATGCGCTACCCCTGGGAGGAGCGGCGCATGGCCGGCCGGGACGCGGTGGAGGGGCCGCTCGCGTTCGTCGAGAAGCGCACCCCCGACTGGGAGGGCCGCTGACACCCGGCCGCTCCCCCCTTCGGCGGCGGGAACCGGCCACCGCGCCGGTGCCCGCCGCCCCGCCGCCCCGCCGCCGCGTCAGTCGAGGTAGTCCTCCGGCCCGCCCTCGCGGACCGTGTCCAGCGTGAAGCAGTGGAAGCCGCCGCCGAAGAGCCGCCGGTGGCGGTGGCGGACCGGCACGACGGTGAAGCCGTGCCGTTCGAGCGTGCGCCCGAGCTCCGGGCAGGCCTCGTTGACCAGGACGGTGTCCGGGGCGACGGAGAGCACGTTCAGGTCGATGAACGGGCTGGTCAGAATCAGGTCGTCGTCGTCGTACTGCGGGAAGTTGTTGCCCTCGGCCGGCGGCGGGACGATCAGGTCCCACTTCCGGAGCGCCTCGGGCAGCTTCTCGACCACCCGCTCGTTCCGGACCAGCAGGGTGCCGGGCCGCAACGCCAGCACCATGCTGTCGATGTGACTGTCACTCAGCCGGTGCACCCGGTGGATCCGGAACCGGCCTTCGAGGTGGCGCTCCAGCCAGTCGCAGGCCATCGCGTGGTTGGCGGTGGAGATGTTGACCACGAGGTCGCGTCCGAGCCGCAGGCACTGGGCGCCGTCGAACATCATCTCGAAGCCGACGTCGTACGGCGACGGTCGCGGGTCCCCGATCGGCTCGGTGGGCCCGCCGACCGTGCTGGTGCGCGCGTAGTCGAGGTCGAAGGACGCGTCCGTCATCAGCGGCCGGGGCATGACGGTCCAGCGGGCGCCCTGCTGGAAGTAGTCGTTGAAGATCCCGGTGAGGAACTGGGTCTCGAAGTAGCGGGACCGGATCATCGGCGGCGTCTCGATGATCTCGTCACCCAGGATCAGGGTGTTGTCGCGGACGTTGAGGGGCGGCACCACCGAGGCCGTCCAGGCCGGCGTCTCGACCCTGGCCGTCGCGGCGTCCACGCTCATCGGCCGGCGGACCGTCACGGAGAGCGATTCGAGTGCCTTGACGATGCCGTCCAGGTCCTCGTTCAGCTCGTCCACATAGCGCTGCTTGATCGATTTCCGGCCGGATCCGGCGCCCGGCCCGCCGTCGGCGGCGGCCGTCAGCCGGGGGTAGTACCACTCCGAGCGCGAGGAGTTGTCCTTGGCGATGTTGTCGTGGAAGAACAGATCGAAGGACAGCTCGCGCTCGTGCGAGGTGTAGTTCTCCGCCGAACCGACGATCACCTCCTTGAGCGGCGACCATTCGTCGAAGCTGTTCAGCTGCATCGCGGGCTCCTCCAGTGGTGGTTCTGTCGGCATGTGAATGGTCCGGCGACCAGGGTGACCACCGGGTGCGGTCGGCCGTTCGCCGCTCATGACCCAGGGGGGGCGGAATCGCGCCGGAACCGGGATGCGCGACCCTCCCGGCCCGGCCCTCCAGGGCCCTGACTGATCGTCACATCCGCCCCGGGGGCGCGGTGTCTGCACACCATCACTTCATCCCGCCCGACTGTGCGTCAAGACCCCGGTGACGAACGGGGCTTCGAGATCTGCGGGACGATTCACCCATAAGCCCACAGAGTCGGCCGCGCGGACCCTCTTGATCCCGAGGGGTCGCCTACCGGTGCAATGTGACGTACCATCTGCTGGGCACCGGGGTGTCCGCCGGGCCCGTCCAGGCCGTGGATCCCCGGATCGACGGCCCCCGCGACGATTGTTCCGCTCGGGCCGCCCGCATTCCTCGGGCGCTTCCGAGTTCTCCGCCTTTCGCGTTCCGAGTTCTCGCGCTTCGGGAAGTCCTCCGCCGACGATCCAGAAGGGAATGCTCGTCCATATGAGCAACACGCACGATGGTGATCCGGTCTACGAGCGCTTCCGGTTCCTGGTGAACGCCCCCGCGCTCTTCAACGCGGTGACCACAGCAGTCGAACTCGGCGTCTTCCGCCACCTCCAGGAGCACGACCGGGCCTCGTTCGAGCAGCTCCACGCCTTCACCGGCATCCCCGCCCACCAGCTCCGGGTGCTCCTCCAGGGCGTCTGCTCGACCGGCCTCCTGACCAGGACCGACGGCCAGTACGCCAACTCCGCGGTGGCCGGGGACCTGCTGGCGACGGACGCGCCGGACAGCTGGTCCCACATCCTGGTGGGCTGGAAGGAGGTCTACTACCCGGCCTTCTCACACATGACCGGGGCGCTGCGCGCCGGTACCAACACGGCGCTCGCCGACCACCCCGGCGACGAACCCACGCTCTACCAGCGCCTGTCCCGCAACCCCGAGTTGGAGGCGGTGTTCCACCGGGCGATGAGCGCCTTCACCCTGCGGAGCGTCGACGCCCTGGTCGAACGGAGCGAGTTCGCCTCCGTGCGGCACCTGCTCGACATCGGCGGCGGCGACGGCACCACCTCGGCCGAGTTCGCCCGGCGCCACCCCGGACTCCGGGCCACCGTCTTCGACATGCCCAGCGTGTCGCGGCTCGCCGGCGACGGCGCGGCCGCCGAACTCGCCGACCGGGTGCGGCTGCACCCCGGCGACATCTTCGAGGACGCGTTCCCGCCCGGCGCCGACGCCGTGCTCTTCAGCCACGTCCTGGAGATCTTCGCCGAGGAGCAGATCCTCGCGCTGCTGACCAAGGCGTACGACGCCCTGCCCGCCGGCGGCAAGGTCTTCGTCTACGGCTTCAACGTGTCCGACGACGAGACCGAGGGCATCTTCTCGGCCCGGCTGGGCCTCTACTTCAACGTGCTCGCCAGCGGCCGCGGCATGGCCTACCCGGCCAAGGACTACGAGGAGTGGCTGCGCCGGGTGGGCTTCACCGAGGTGCGGACCGTCGGCGGACTCCCCTACGAGCACGGCCTCACCCTCGGCACGAAAGCCTAGGGTCCTCGTATGCGTCCCTTCCCCGAACCCGACCCGGGCGAGCCCGCGCTCGGCTCCCCCGGCCGCTACCTGCTGTGGCTCGCGGCCGCCCACCGCGCCTCCGCGGTCCTCGCCGTGGGCTACGGCGTGCTCTGCACCCTGGCCCAGGCCTTCGTGCCCGCCGCGATCGGCCGCGGGGTCGACCGGGGGCTCATCGCCGGGGACAGGGGCGCGCTGGTGGCCTGGTGCGCCGTCGTCCTCGGCCTCGGCGTCACCCAGGCCGTCGCCGGCACCCTGCGCGACCGCTGCTCGGTGACCAACCGGTTCGGGGCCAGCTACCGCACCATGCAGCTCGTCACCCGCAAGGCGGCCCAGCTGGGCGCGGAACTGCCCCGGCGGGTCTCCGCCGGCACGGTGGTGAGCGTCGGCGCCACCGACATCACCCGGATCGGCGCCGCCCTGGAGAGCACCGCCCGCGGCGGCGGCGCCGTGGTGTCCATCGCGGTCATCGCCGGCGTCATGCTGACCGTCTCCTGGCAGCTCGGCCTGGTCGCCCTGGTCGGCGTACCGCTCTCGGCGGCGGCGATCGCCGCGCTGATGCGGCTGCTGCACGCCAGGCAGCAGGGCCTGCGGAAGGAACAGGGCGCGCTGGCGGACCTCGCCGTGGACATCGTCGACGGCCTGCGGGTCCTGCGCGGCATCGGCGGCGAGCGGGTCTTCGCCGACCGGTACCGCGAGCGCTCGCAGCGGGTGCGCCACGAGGGCGTCCGGGTCGCGGGCGTGGAGTCGAGCGTGGCCGCCGGACGGCTGCTGCTGCCCGGACTCCTGGTCACGGTGATCGTCTGGCTCGGGGCCCACTTCGTCGGCACCGGCCGGATGAGCCCGGGCGCGCTGGTCGCCTTCTACGGCTACGCCGTGTTCCTCGCCGAGCAGTTGCGCCGTGCGACCTCCATGGTCGACCAGCTGACCAGGGCGTTCGTCGCGGCCCGGATGGTGACCGACCTCCTCGCGATGGAACCCGGCCTCGGCTCGGGCGACCGGGACCTCGACACCGAGGGCGCGCGGGGGCCGCTGCGGGACCCGGCATCGGGCCTGGAGATCCCACCGGGCCGGTTCGTCGCGGTGGCCTGCGCCCGCCCGGACGACATGCTGCTGCTGGCCGACCGGCTCGGCCGGTACGTGGACTCCCCGGCCACCCTCGGCGGCACCCCGCTGGCCGAGTTCCCGCTCGCCGGGGTGCGCCGCCGGATCCTGGTCGTGGACCACGACGCCCGGCTGTTCTCCGGCGGTCTGGCCGGCCAGCTCGATCCGCACGGCCCGGCGGGCGGCAGGCCGGACGGTC
Organism: Streptomyces sp. XY431; assembly: GCF_001279805.1. Taxonomy (NCBI): domain Bacteria; kingdom Bacillati; phylum Actinomycetota; class Actinomycetes; order Kitasatosporales; family Streptomycetaceae; genus Streptomyces; species Streptomyces sp. XY431. Next base: position 7,755 of record NZ_LGDO01000485.1, on the reverse strand, counting down.
CCGCGGGCGGCGGCGCGAACGGCAGCCCGGACGGCAACGCGGACGGCGGCACGGACGGCGGCACGGACCGGCTGCGGAGGGCGCTCGACACCGCCTCGGCCCACGATGTCGTCGAGGCGCTGCCCGAGGGCCTCGGCCAGGAGATCACCGGCGGCCGGGAGTTCTCCGGCGGCCAGCGGCAGCGGCTGAACCTGGTCCGGGCCCTGGTCACGGACCCGGACACGCTCGTCCTGGTCGAGCCGACCAGCGCGCTCGACGCCCACACCGAGGCCCGCGTCGCCGAACGGCTGGGCGCCCACCGGCGCGGCCGGTCGACCGTGGTGTTCACCACCAGCCCGATCCTGCTGGACCGCGCCGACCACGTGGTCCTCGTCGAGGGAGGAACGGTCGTGGCCGAGGGCCGGCACGGCGAACTGCTCGCCGACGCCCGCTACCGCGCCGTCGTCACCAGGGAGGTGACGGTGGCATGAGCACCCTTCCCGTCGCGACACCCCGCGAGGTGCGCGCGTACGCCAGGCGCCTCGCCCTCCGGTACCCGGGACAGCTCTCGTTCTCCCTGCTGCTGCACGCCCTCGCCACCGCGGCGGGGCTGGTCGCGCCGAAACTGCTCGGCGGACTGGTCGAGGACGCGGGCCGGGGCACCGGCATCGACGGCGCCACCGGCACCGCGCTGACCATCGGCGCCGCCGTCGTGGCCCAGGCCGTCCTCACCCGCTTCGCGCTGCTCGCCTCGCTGCGGCTCAGCGAGAAGGTCCTCGCCCGGCTGCGCGAGGAGTTCGTCGACCGGGTGCTCGCCCTGCCCCTGGCCACGGTGGAACGGGCCGGCCCGGGCGAGCTGATCACCCGCACCACCCGGGACATCGACGTGCTCGCCGGCACCGTGCAACTCGCCGTCCCCGACACCCTGGTGGCACTCGCCACGGTCGCGCTGACGCTGGGCGCGGTGGCCCTCACCGCGCCGGTGCTGGTGCTGCCGTGCCTGGTCGCCGTGCCCGTCCTGTGGCTGTCGACCAGCTGGTACCTGCGCCGGGCCCGGGCCGGCTACCTGCGGGCGAACGCCTCCTACGCCCGGCTCACCGGGGGCCTCGGCGAGACCGTCGACGGGGCGCGCACCGTCGACGCGATGCGGCTGGCCGACCACCGCTTCGCCCGGGTCAACGAGGACATCGCCGAGTCCTACGCGGCCGAGCGCCGCACGCTGTACCTGCGCAGCGTCTACCTGCCGATCGCCGACACCGGCTATGTGCTGCCGGTGGTCGCCACCCTGCTGATCGGCGGCCTGCTGTACCTCGACGGTCATGTGTCCCTGGCGGCCGTGACGGCGGCCACCCTGTACGTGCAGCAGATCATCGGCCCGGTGGACCGGCTGCTGTACTGGATGGACGAGCTGCAGGTCGGCGGGGCCTCGCTGGCCCGGATCCTCGGCGTGCACGGGCCCGGGTCCGAGGCGGGCAGCGTGGCCACGCCGGAGACGGGCAGTGCGGCGGCGTCCGGCCCGGGCGGTGCGGGGGCGAGCGGTGCGGGCGCCGGGAAGGACATCGTCCTGAAGGGCGTGTCGCACGCCTACCGGGAGGGCCAGAACGTCCTGCACTCCGTCGATCTGACGATCCGGGCCGGGGAGCGGATCGCGGTCGTCGGCCCGTCCGGCGCCGGGAAGAGCACGCTCGCCGGACTGCTGGCCGGGCTGCACACCCCCACCGCCGGCTCCATCACCATCGGCGGCACCGCGATGGCGGCCGTCCCGGTGGCCGAACTCCGCCGCCAGATCGCCCTGGTGACCCAGGAGCACCACGTCTTCCGCGGCACCCTGCGGGACAACCTGCTGATCGCCCGGCCGGACGCCGGGGAGCACGAGCTCGAACACGCCCTGAAGGCGGTCGACGCCTGGGAGTGGGCCTGCGAACTGGGCCCGGACACCGAGGTGGGCTCGGGCGCCGCGCCGCTCTCGCCGATCCAGGCGCAGCAACTGGCCCTCGCCCGGCTGGTGCTGAGCGATCCGATCGCCGTGGTCCTGGACGAGGCCACCTCGCTCCTGGACCCGCGTGCCGCACGGCAGCTGGAACGGGCCCTGGCCGCCGTACTGGAGGGGCGCGCGGTCGTCGCCGTCGCCCACCGGCTGCACACCGCGCACGACGCCGACCGCGTCGTGGTGATGGAGGACGGCCGGATCACCGAGACCGGGAACCACGAGCAGCTGGTGCGGCAGGGCGGTCCGTACGCCCGGCTGTGGCGCTCCTGGCACGGCGAGCGGGCCGAGCCGGCCGACCGGTCGGGCTGACCGGGCCCGCCAGGCACAACAGCGACAGCAAGCGACAACAAACGACAACAACGACAGCAGCAGGACGACGGCCCGGGCCGGCGCTCTGTCGATCCCGCATGCCGTCGCACCACCCAGACACCGAAGCACGAAGGGGGACCACATGACGGACACCGCGTCGATCCGGTCCGGGGCCCGGCACGGGCACCTCGACGGAGCGACGGCGATCGACCTGGCCACCGACCGGCCCCGGCTCACCGCCGGGCCGTACCGCCCCGGGACCGAGCGCCTGCCGCTTCCCGCCGCCACGACGGCCCGCCTCGACCGGGTGAGCGACTCTGCGGGGGTTCCCCCGTCGATCACGGTGCTCACCGCCTGGGCCGCCGTGCTGCACCGTCACACCGGGCAGTCGGAACTGCTGCTGGGCCTGGCCGCCGACCCGGCGACCGGCCCCGCCGTCCTGCCGCTGCTCCTGCGGCTGCGACCCGCGGCCCCGTTCGCCGAGGAGCTCCCCCGCGTCCACTCCGCGGCCGCCGCTGCCGCCGACGCCACCGCTGCCACCGTCGACCCGGACACCGCGCCGCCGGAACTGCGCGCCGTCGCCGGCCACCCCGGTGAGCGCGAGCTGCGCGAAGCGGCGCCGGACCTCGCGCTGTCGCTGGAGCGCGAGGACGGGACCGCCGACCTGTGCCTGCGCTACAACACGAGCCTGCTGTCCCGCTCCACCGCCGTCTGGATGCTCGGCCACTGCCTGACCCTGCTCGGGGAGGCCCTGGCCGACCCCGGGCGGCCGGTCCGGGAGCTGCGGGTGCAGGACGAGCCGCCCGCCGACACCTGGTCGCTGCCCGCCCCGGCGGGCTTCACCGCCCCCGCGCCGGCCGGACCGGGCGAGACCCTGGTCGACCGGTTCCTGCGGACGGCGGCCGCACACGCCGACCGCACCGCCGTGACCGGCCCCTCCGGCGCGCTCGACTACGCCGGGCTGGAGCGCGTCACCGCCGCGACGGCGCGACGGCTGCGGCGCTTCGGCGGCCCCGGCAAGCGCGTCGCGCTGCTCTGCGCCCACGACATCGGCGCCGTGGTCGGCGCCTGGTCGGTGCTCAGGACGGGCGCGGCGTACGTCCCGCTGGACCCCCGGCAGCCGGACGGCCGGCTGACCAGGCTGCTGCTCGACGTCGACGCCGCCGCGATCCTCTGCGACCCCGAACTCGCGGAACGCGCCTCGCTGCTGGCCCGGGGGCGGCAGATCGTCCCCCTGGACCCGACCGACCCCGGCCCCGCCGCCGAGGCACCGCCGACCGACCCCGGCCCCGCCGCCGAGGCACCGCCGGGCGCCGGGGAGGCTCCCACCGCCGGGCCCGACGCGCTCGCGTACCTCCTGCACACCTCGGGGTCCACCGGAAAGCCGAAGGCGGTGATGCAGACCCGGGGCAACGTCCTCGCGCACGCGCTCACCTACGCGGACCGGATCCGCCTCGGCCCGGGCGACCAGGTCCCGCTGCTGGCCCGCCACACCTTCGACGCGGCCGTGATGGACCTCTACGGCGCGCTGCTGACCGGCGCCACCCTCCATGTGCTGGACCCGCTGCTGCCGGCCCCCCGGCTGCGCGAGCGGCTCGCCGCCGCCGGGGCCACCGTGCTGCACTGCACCCCGACCGTCTTCCGGCACCTGACCGGCGACCTCGCCGAGGACGCGGCGCGCCACGAGGCCACGCTCGGGACCGTCCGGGTCGTGGTGCTCGGCGGCGAGGAGGCCGGCCAGCACGACCTGCGCCGCTTCCTCAGGGCCTTCCCCGACGGCAGCGCCCTGGTCAACGGCCTCGGCCCGACCGAGTGCACCCTGGTCGCCCAGCACCTCGCCGGCCGGGCCGACCTCGGCGGCGGCGCCCTCCCGGTGGGCGGACCGGTCGAAGGGGTGCGGATCCGCCTCGTCGACGCGGACGGGCACCCCACCGAACTCCGCGGCGAGCTGGAGGCCCGCGGCGAGCGGGTGGCCGCCGGCTACTGGAACCAACCCGAGGTCACCGCCGGGGTGTTCGGCACCGCGCCGGACGGCACGCGGTTCTACCGCACCGGCGACCTGGTGCGGCGCCGCGCCGACGGGGCGCTGGTGTTCCTGGGCCGCCGGGACCGGCAGATCAAGATCCGCGGCCACCGGATCGAGCCCGGGGAGATCGAGGCGGTGCTCCGCGGCCACCCCACGGTCGCGGAGGCCGTGCTGACCGTCGACACCCGGCGGCCGACGACCCGGCTGGTCGCCTACGTGACCCCGGCGACGGCCTTCCCGCCGGACGCCGAGGAGTTGGGACGCTACCTGGCCCGCACCCTGCCCGAGCACGCCGTGCCCTGGCGGGTGGTCGCCCTGGAGCGGCTGCCGCTCGGCCCGACCGGCAAGCTCGACCGCTCCGCACTGCCCGCGCCGGAGGAGGCCCCGGCCGACACCGGCGACGCCCCGAACACCCCGACCGAGCGGGCGGTGGCCGACGTCTGGTGCCGGGTCCTCGGCATCCCGTCGGCGCGCCTGCACAGCAACTTCATCGCCAGCGGCGGGGATTCGATCCAGCTGCTGACCCTGCTCGCCGAACTCCAGGCCGAACTCGGCGTCGAACTGGACCTCCTGGAGATCCTCGCCGCCCCCACCGTCGCCACCATGGCCCACCTGATCGAACGGGAGAACCGATGCTGATCCTGCCCAGCGCGCGGCCCGCGCGGACGGCCGCCCGGACCGGGCACTCCACCCGCGTCCTCATCGGCAACGACTTCAGCGAGGACGTGCGCACCGACCGGGGCTGGACCGGCTGGTGGGTGCAGCGGATCGCCTGGTTCGCCGAGGACGGCGACGTCCTCGTCCTGCCGGTGCGCCCCGAGGAGGAGTTCCTCGACTACGTGACCTCGTTGACCGGCGTGCGGCGGGAGAGCCTGACGGTCGTCGTGCCGCCGGCCCACGCCGGCAGCGAGGGCACCCTCTCCCCCGCCCGCCTGGCCGCCCCGGAGTTCGTCGAGGCGCTCGAACTGGCCTTCGGCGAGCGGGAGGTGACCCATCTGTCCGCCCTGTGGCCGGATGCGGCGGTGGCCCGCCTGGCCGCCGCCCTCGGCCTGCGGGACGCGATGCCGGGCCACGGCTTCGTGGACCAGGCGGGCGGTGTGATGGTCAACAGCAAGTCGGCGTTCCGGACCGTCGCGGGCGGTGCGGGAGTGCCGATGCCGGAGGGCGCCGTCCTGGTCAGCCCCCAGGTCGCCGAGGAGGCGATCCTGGACCTGCTCGGCGGCGGCCCGGTGATGGTCAAGCACGACTTCCTCTCCGGCGGGCGCGGCAACGAGATCCTGACGACGGGCGAGAGCTTCCGCCCGATCGGCGCCCGCCGGGTGATCACCGTCGCCGGCCGCGAGGACGTGCGGTCCTACCTGCGGGAGCGGTGGGAGTGGCTGACCGCCGGCGGCCGGGGGCGGCCGGTCGCGGAGCGCTACGTCCGCGACAGCTCCGCGTTCTTCTCCGAGTTCCTCCTGACCGAGGAGGGCGTGGAGCTGACCGGGGACGGCGAACTGCTCTCCGCCCCCTACGCGGTCGGGCAGATCATGCCGTCCCAGGGCCTGGAGCCGGAGGTGCTCGACCGGATCGTCACCGGCGGCCGCCGGCTGGCCGAGGCGCTGCACGCGATCGGCTACCGGGGCGTCCTGGGCCCGGACGCGATCGTGACCCCGGACCGCGAGGTGCTCTTCACCGAGTACAACGGCCGGGTCACCGGCTCCACCCACATCTACGGCCGGATCGGCGGGATCGTGGTGGGCGAGGGCTTCGGCAAGGACCGGATCATCCTCGAACGGGTGTGGCCGGAGGGCTGGGCGACCACCTCGTTCGCGGCCGCCCTCGCCGCCGTGGAGAGCGCCGGTCTCCGCTACGACCCGGGCACCCGCACCGGGATCGTGCTGACCAACGCCTTCGACGGCAACAACGGAGTCATGTACTGCATCGTGGCCGAGGACCTGGCCTCCGCCTGGGCCTGCGACCGGGCGCTGAAGCCGGTGTTCGCGGTCGCGGGTCCGGCCGGTTCCCCGGCGTGAATCCCCGCGCTTCCTCGGCGGATTCGTCCCACCTGGTGTTCCCCATGGAATGTCCCGCCACCTCCGGCGGGACTTCTCCCCAGCATGCCTACCGGCAGTCAGGAGACGTGTGACGTGGCAGATGTGAACAGCCGCCTGGCGGCACTGTGGACCGAGCTCCTCGGATGCGAGGACGTCACCGAGGACACGGACTTCTTCGAGTCCGGCGGTACGTCCGTCGTGGCCGTCTATCTCGCGGCCGAGATCCAGGACCAGCTGCGGATCGAGATCGACGCGATCGAGATCGTCACCCACCGGACGTTCGGCGAACTCGCCGCGCTCGTCGGCGGGCGGACACCCGAGGAAGTGGCCTGACCCCTCGGAGTGCGCTGAACCACCGGCCGGGTCGAGGATTCGGCCCGGCCGGCCCGGGGAACGCGCCCCGGCCGGTCCGGGGAACGCGCCCCGGCCGGTCCGGGGAACGCGCCCCGGTCAGGCCGGGGAACAGGCCCCGGTCAGGCCGGGCGGGCCGAGGGCCGGTGCCCCCAGGCGGTGAGCATGCCGGCCGCCAGGGCGGCACAGTCCTCGGAGTCCAGGTAGCGGACCGCCTCGTCCACCGCCGCGTCGTCGACCAGACCGGTGGCGAGCATCGCGGCCCGGCTCCGCTCCCAGGTGTCCGCCCAGAACCGGCTGATCGGGCTGCCCGGCAGCAGCGGCGGTACGTGGATCTCGGCGCCGACCCGTTCGAGCCCCGCCGCGCGCAGCAGTTGCGGGTACGACGGCACCCGGGAGACATCGGTGCCGATGGTGGCGCGCAGCCCCTGCCACATCGCCCGCATCGCCGTGCTGTACGGGGTGCGGGGCACCCGGTCGCCGGTCAGGTCGACCGCGTCGCTCAGCACCAGCACCCCGCCCGGCTCGACGAGTCGGGCCAGCGCCCGGACCAGGCGCTCGCGGTCGGGCAGGTGCATCAGCACGAAGCGCGCGTGGACCAGCCGGAACCGGCCGGGGGCGAAGTCCGGGGCGGTGATGTCGGCCTCCCGCACCTCCAGCCCGGGCACGGCCCGCTCGGCGAGGAAGCGCACATCGCGGTCCACGGCCAGCACTTCCGCCACCCCGGCCTCGTCCAGCAGCCGGCGGGAGACCGTTCCGGTACCGGCGCCGATGTCGAGGCAGCGCCACCCGGGGCCGACCCCGAGGGCGTGCAGCCGGGCCATGGTGACCTCGTCGTAGGCGAGGGCGCCGAAGTCGATCCGCTCGCCCTCCCCCGCCTGCTCCGGCCGGAACACCGCCTCGCCGTAGCGCCCTTCGCCCTGCCGGTCCCCCGTCATGCGTGCTCCCCCCGTACCCGGGAGCCACCGGCCGGGCCGGGGGCGGGCGGCAACGGATCGTCGAACAGTTCCACGGCAGGGCCTTTCGCTCACGGGACCGGCGGACCGGCGGGCGGACGGACCGGC
>NZ_LGDO01000484.1:0-46679 GCF_001279805.1 Streptomyces sp. XY431 | reverse complement strand
GAGAGGGGGGGGCCCCCCGCGAGGGACGCCCCGGGGCCCCCGCCCCTCCGCCGTCCCCCGAGTCGGTCCACCCCCCACCCGGACCCCCGGCCGCATACCGCCCCCGCACGTGCCACCAGCACCTGCGCGGCCCCGAGCCGCATCCGCACCACATCCGTCACGCCGTCGCCCCACCACCGGACCGGGCCGCGGGCGCCTCTACCACCCGGAGGCGTCCGCTGTCTCGCCGAAGCGCTTTTCCGATGATCTGTTCTACTGCGCTCCTGCGATTTCCCGGCGCCGACCTGATCCGGGGTGACATGCTGCACAACGTCAGGGGGTTGATCCAGATTTCCACCGTGTTCCGAGGACTTCCGTTCCAACGATCACCAGAGGTCCGACCGGAGGTCGACGTGTCCGCGAACATCAATCCCACGGTGCGTCGTCGACGCCTCGGCTCGGAGCTGCGCAAGCTCCGGGACGCGGCGGGGATGACCGCGGAGGAGGTCGCCGGCCGGCTGATGGTCTCCCAGTCGAAGATCAGCCGCCTGGAGAACGGCCGCCGCAGCATCAGTCAGCGCGACGTCCGCGACCTGTGCGACGTCTACAGCGTCGCCGACGAGGCGATGCGGGCCAGCCTGATGGAGATGGCCCGGGAGTCCCGGCAGCGCGGCTGGTGGCACGACTTCAACGACATGCCCACCCCGTACAGCGTCTACATCGGACTGGAGGCCGAGGCCTCGTCGATCCGCGCGTACGAGTCCTCCTTCGTGCCCGGGCTGCTGCAGACCGAGCAGTACGCCCAGGCCGTCGTCGAGGGCACCCAGCCGGACACCGACGCCCTCTCCGTCCAGCGCCGGGTGCAGGTCCGGATGAAGCGCCAGGACCGGGTCAACGGCGAGAACCCGCTGGGCAGTCTGTGGACGGTGATAGACGAGGCGGTGCTGCGCCGGGAGGTCGGCAGCAAGGAGGTGATGGCCCACCAGCTGAAGCACATGCTGGAGCTGAGCCAGCGCCCCAACATCACCATCCAGGTCATACCGTTCTCGCACGGTGCCCACCCCGGAATGACCGGGACATTCTCCCTGCTGGAGTTCCCGGAGTCAGCCGATTCGACGGTTGTCTACTTCGAAGGGGTGACGAGCGATCTCTACCTGGAGAAGGAGGCCGACGTGCGCCGCTATACCAGTCTCTACGACCACCTGCGGGCGGCCGCGCTCGGGGTGGCGGAGACCCGCTCACTGATAGCCGACATTGAAGAGGGATACCACCGATGAGCACCACCTTCGAGAACAGGACGAGCTGGCGCAAGAGCAGTCACAGCGGCGGCAACGGCGCGTGTGTGGAGATCAGGGTGCCGGCCGCCGACCGGGTGGCCGTCCGTGACTCCAAGGACCCGGAGGGACCGCAGCTGAGTTTCTCCCCCGAAGCCTGGAACGCGTTCGCGGCCGCCGCGGGTGCCGGAGCGTTCGACAGCCTCTGATCGACCTCGTGCCGGTTCCCGGCCCAGGTGCCCGTAGCGGTGGCCGTCGCCCTCCCCCGGGGCGGCGGCCACCGCTACGGGCATCTCGGCGTCCGGAGGCATGCCCCCGACAAACGCTGCCCGGCCCGACGGCGGAGGATCAGCCGAGCACCGGGTAGCGGGCCGCCCAGGCCGCGCCCTCCGCGGTGTCCCGGCTGTGCAGCTCGGGCCCGTGCATCAGCTCCAGCACGAAGTCGTCGGCCAGCTCCAGCAGCGCCCCGCGCCCCTCGAGACCCGCCACCAGGCCGGGCGGCAGCGCGGTGTCGCCGTGCAGCACCCCGAGCAGGTTGCCGCAGACCGCGCCGGTGGAGTCGCTGTCCCCCGAGTGGTTCACCGCCAGCAGCAGCCCGGACCGGACGTCGTGCGCGACCAGCGCGCAGTACACCCCGATCGCCAGCGCCTCCTCGGCGACCCAGCCCTCCCCCAGCGCCTCGACCCGCTCGGCGGACGGCTCCCCCGCCCGCACCGCGTCCAGCGCCGCGCGCAGCGCCGCCGTGGTCTCCTCGTGCGCCGGCCGCTCGGACAGCAGCGCGAGCGCCAGGTGCACGCCCTCCTCCAGGGTGCCGCCCCGGGCCACGGTCTGGACGATCACCGCCAGCGCTCCGGCCGAGAGGTATCCGGTGGGGTGGCCGTGGGTCAGTACCGAGCACTCCACCGCCAGCTGGAACACCAGCCCCGGCTCCCAGGTGGTCAGCAGCCCGAACGGCGCCGCCCGCATCACCGTGCCGCAGCCCTTGGAGTGCGGGTTCTTCGGCGCCTCCAGGGTGCCCAGCCGCTCGGCGTCCGGCCCGGAGAGGCCGGAGAGGCAGGCCTGGCCCGGCGCCCGCTGCGCGTACAGCCACTCCTCCCGGCCGAGCCAGCCGAGGTCGTCCCGGCGCTCGTCCGGCCCCCAGTCCCGCTGGGTGACGGCCCAGCGCAGATAGGCGCGGTGGACGTCGGTGGGCGGGTGCCAGCTGCCGGTGTCCCGGCGGATGTGGGCGCGTATCAGCCCGTCGAGGGTGAACAGCACCATCTGGGTGTCGTCGGTGACCGCGCCCAGCCGCCCGTACGCGGGGACGTACCCCGTGACGCCGAGCGGGCCGTGCGCGGCGCGGATCTTCTCCAAGGACTCGAACTCCACGCCCGCGCCGAGTGCGTCCCCGATCGCTCCGCCGAGCAGGCAACCCCGCACCCGGCTGCGGAAGTCCTGCTGCTGGGCGCGGGACCACAGTGGCATCACGGCAAGCGCCTTTCGTCCGGGAGCGGGAGGGACGCGCGACGCACGGCCGGTCGCGCGCCCTCGCACTTTATTCGAATGCCCGAACAGCCCGGCAGGGTTCCCGCTCCACCGGATCCCCACCGGATGTTCCACCACCCGCCGGACCGCCCGGGTTCCGCCGGGTCCGGGGCCGGGGCCGGTCGCCGCCCGCCGGGGCCCGGCGGGCGGCGACCGGACGGGCTCAGTCGGCCAGCGGCAGCAGGGCCGGCAGGTGTCCGTCCGAGGCCAGCGCGGCGGCCAGCCGCTCGGCCGGCACCTCGCCGTAGGTCGTGGTGCGCTGCCGGTGCGGCCGTCCGACCGCCTCGGCGATCGCCTGGAGGTCCCGGACCGACTTGTAACTGCCGTACGCCGAACCGGCCATCCGCGAGATGGTCTCCTCCATCAGGGTGCCACCGAGGTCGTTGGCACCCGAGCGGAGCATCTCCGCCGCGCCCTCGGCACCCAGCTTCACCCAGCTGGTCTGGATGTTGGGGATGTGCGGGTGCAGCAGCAGCCGGGCCATCGCGATCACCGCCCGGTTGTCCCGCGCGGTCGGTCCCGGCCGGGCGATGCCGGCCAGGTAGACCGGGGCGTTGGTGTGGATGAACGGCAGCGTCACGAACTCGGTGAAGCCCCCGGTGCGCTGCTGGATCTCCGCGAGCAGCCGCAGGTGGCCCACCCAGTGCGCGGGGGTGTCCACGTGCCCGTACATCATCGTGGAGGAGGAGCGGATGCCCAGCTCGTGCGCGGTGCTGACGACCTCCACCCAGGTCGCGGCCGGAAGCTTGCCCTTGGTGAGCACCCAGCGGACCTCGTCGTCCAGGATCTCGGCGGCCGTGCCCGGGATGGTGTCCAGGCCGGACTCCTTGGCCCGCTGCAGCCAGTCGCGGATCGACAGACCGGTCCTGGTCGCGCCGTTGACCACCTCCATCGGCGAGAAGGCGTGCACATGGATCCCCGGGACCCGCTCCTTCACCGCGCGAGCGATGTCGAAGTAGGCGGTGCCGGGCAGGTCCGGGTGGATGCCGCCCTGCATGCAGACCTCGGTGGCGCCGACCTCCCAGGCCTGCGCGGCCCGGTCGGCGACCTGCTCCAGCGAGAGGCTGTAGGCGTCGGCGTCGGTGCGGCGCTGGGCGAAGGCGCAGAACCGGCAGCCGGTGTAGCAGACGTTGGTGAAGTTGATGTTCCGGGTGACGCAGTAGGTGACCTCGTCGCCGACCGCGTCCCGGCGGACCGCGTCGGCGATCCGGCACAGCGCGTCCAGGGCCGGGCCGTCCGCCTGGAACAGCGCCAGCGCCTGCCCGTCGGTGAGCCGGGTCGGGTCGTCGGCCGCCACCGCCAGGGCGGCCCTGACCTCGTCGTCCAGCCGCTCCGGGGCCCCGGTCCGGCCGGGGGCGGCCGAGGCGGCCTGCTCCCGCAGCACCTCCCAGTCGCCGTAGACGTCCTCGAAGTCGGCCCGCCGGTCGCCGGTCCGGCCCTCGGAGTCGATGGTGCTGTGCAGATCGGTGCGGCCGTAGGACTCCGGCAGGTCCTCCGGCTCCTGCCAGGGGTGTCCGGTGACCACCGCGTCCGGGCGGGCCAGTCCGGTCTCCGGGTCGGCCAGCGCCCGGACGTGCGGCAGCACCCGCGGGTCCAGCCAGGGCTCGCCGTGCCGGACGTACTCGGGGTAGACGGCGAGCCGCTCGCGCAGCTCGAAGCCGGCCGCCGCCGAACGCTCGGCCAGCCTGTCGATCTGCGGCCAGGGGCGCTCCGGGTTGACGTGGTCGGGCGTCAGCGGGGAGACGCCGCCCCAGTCGTCGATACCGGCCTCGATCAGCCGCTCGTACTCGCCGTCCACCAGGTTCGGCGGGGCCTGCAGACAGGCGGAGGGGCCCATGATGTGCCGGGCCACCGCGACGGTGGCGACCAGCTCGTCCAGCTCCGCGTCCGGCATGCCGCGCATCGCGGTGTCCGGCTTGGCGCGGAAGTTCTGCAGGATCAGTTCCTGGATGCCGTGGTAGGCCCGGGAGACCCGGCGCAGCGCGAACAGCGACTCGGCGCGCTCCTCGTACGTCTCGCCGATGCCGATCAGCAGGCCGCTGGTGAACGGCACCGAGCTGCGGCCGGCGTCCTCCAGCACCCGGAGCCGGACGGCCGGCTCCTTGTCGGGCGAGCCGTGGTGCGGGCCGCCGGGCTCGCTCCACAGCCGGGTGGCGGTGGTCTCCAGCATCATCCCCATCGAGGCGGAGACCGGCTTGAGCCGCTGGAAGTCGGTCCAGCTCAGCACCCCGGGGTTGAGGTGCGGGAGCAGCCCGGTCTCCTCCAGGATGCGGATCGACATGGCGCGGACGTAGGCGACGGTGTCGTCGTAGCCGTGCGCGTCCAGCCACTCGCGGGCCTCGGGCCAGCGGTCCTCGGGCTTGTCGCCGAGGGTGATGAGCGCTTCCTTGCAACCGAGCGCGGCGCCTCTGCGGGCGACCTCCAGCACCTCGTCCGGGGACATGTACATCCCGTGGCCGGCCCGGCGGAGCTTGCCGGGGACGGTCACGAAGGTGCAGTAGTGGCACTTGTCCCGGCAGAGCCGGGTGAGCGGGATGAACACGCTCCTGGAGTAGGTGATGACGCCGGGGCGGCCGGCCGCTTCGAGGCCGGCGTCGCGGACCCGGGCGGCGGAGGCGCAGAGGTCGCGCAGGTCCTCGCCCCTGGCCCGGAGCAGTACCGCCGCCTCGGTCGCGTCCAGCGCGACACCGTCCCGGGCGCGGCGCAGGGCGCGGCGCATCGCGTTGGCGGTCGGAGTGTTGGATGCGTCCATGCCGCGACCCTACGCCAGTTCACGTACGTTCCTCGTACGTTCGGAGGAGACGACCCTGAGGGGGAATCAGGGTCGGCTGCGACGCGAGGTCGAGCCGGATCCAACCCTGCAGGGCGATGACGCGGGCGACGCGGGACCGTCTAATGGATACCCAGGGACAGTCGGTCACTGACGGAGGGGTTGGACGGATGACGGACGACAGGGCGACCGCGGGCAGCGGCCCGGCGGACGAGTGGCAGGACGGGGCTCCCTACCGGTCCCGCCGACGCACGCTGGTGCGCGTCGCGGTGCCGCTGGCGGTCACGGCCGCGATCGCCGCCGGGGTGGGGCTGGTACCGGCGCTGGCGGACTCCTCGCCGCCGGAGCTGCCCGCGCTGACGGCGGAGCAGGTGGTGGCGAAGGTGCTCGGCTCCCAGGCGGAGACGCTGACCGGCACGGTGTCGGTCGCGGCCGACCTCGGTGTGCCGAGCCAGCTGCTGGGTGCCGCGGCCGGCGGCCTCGCCGGCGGTGCCCCGGGCGGCGGTTCCGGGGGCAGGTCCTCGGGCGCCGCCCCGGAGGCGAAGCTGACCGGCCTGCTCGGTGGCGAGCACCGGCTGCGGGTCGCGGTGGACGGGCCCGACCGGCAGCGGATCGGCCTGCTGGAGCAGCTGGCCGGCTACGAGATGATCCGCAACGGCGACCAGGTGTGGACCTGGGACAGCAGCAGCAACGAGGCCGTGCACCTGACCGGGGCCCGGCCGGACGCCAAGGCGGACGGCCACCCGGGCAAGGGCCCGCTGACCGGGGTGCCGACCACCCCGCAGGAGGCGGCCCAGCAGTTCCTGGGCGCGAGCGCGGGCACCACCTCCGTCACCGTGGACGGCACCGTGAACGTGGCCGGGCAGAAGGCCTACCGGCTGAGCGTGAAGCCCACCGGCTCCGGTTCGACGATCGGCGAGGTCCGGATCGCGGTGGCCGCCGACAACGGCGTGCCGCTGTCGGTCGTGGTCAAGGGGACGGACGGCAGCACCGTGCTGGACGTCCACTTCACCGATGTCTCGTTCGCCGCGCCGTCCGCGAAGACCTTCGAGTTCACCGTGCCCAAGGGCGCCAAGGTGACGGAGCGCAAGGCCGATGCGACGCCGCGCGCCGAGGTGACCCCGGAGGAGGCCAAGGCCGCCGCCGAGGGTCTGAACGTGATCGGCGAGGGCTGGACGGCGGTGCTCTCCGCCAAGCTGCCCGGCGACGACGTGTTCGTCCCGGCCGAGGGCAAGGGCCCGCGTGGCAAGGGCGGCCACGGCCCGGGCGGCGGCGGCAAGCTGCAGAACCCGCTCGCCCTGGTCAAGTCGCTCGGCAAGCCGGTCGCCGGCGGTTCGCTGATCAGCACCAAGGTGCTGAACGTGCTCGTCACCGACGACGGCCGGGTGTTCGCGGGCGCGGTGACCCTGCCGGTGCTGCAGAGTGCGGCCGGGGTGAAGTAGTGGCCCAGGCTTCCGTAACGGGGGACGTTACGGAGCCGGCCGGGGGGCCGGGCGCGGCGACGCGCCCGGCCCCCCGTGCCGCTTCGACCTCCCACCGGTCCGACGACGTGATCAGCACCCGGGGCCTGACCAAGCGGTTCCGCGGCGGCCAGCTCGCCGTGGACGGACTGGACCTGAGCGTCCCCCGGGGCTCCGTCTTCGGCTTCCTCGGGCCGAACGGCTCCGGCAAGACCACCACGATCCGGATGCTGATGGGGCTCATCGCCCCGACCTCCGGGGTCGCCTCGGTGCTCGGCGAGCCGATGCCGCAGTCGGTGTCCTCGGTGCTGCCCCGGGTCGGCGCGCTGATCGAGGGGCCCGCGCTGTACGGCTTCCTCTCCGGCCGGGACAACCTGGCCCGGTTCGACGCCGCCGACCCGACCGCCGACCCGCGGACCCGGCAGCGGCGGGTCGCCGAGGCCCTGGACCGGGTGGGGCTGACCGCCGCGGCCGGCAAGAAGGCCCGCGCCTACTCGCTGGGCATGAAGCAGCGGCTCGGCCTGGCCTCGGCGCTGCTCCAGCCGCGCGAGCTGCTCGTCCTGGACGAGCCCACCAACGGCCTGGATCCGCAGGGCATGCGGGAGATCCGGGCCCTGGTCCGGGAGGTCGCGGCCGAGGGCACCACGGTCTTCCTCTCCTCGCACCTGCTGGACGAGATCGAGCAGGTCTGCACCCATGCCGCCGTGATGTCGCGCGGCCGGCTGCTGGTGCAGGGCACCGTCGCCGAGCTGGCCGCCCGGGCCCGGGGCCGGCTGGTGGTGCGGACGCCGGACACCCACCGGGCGGGCGAGGTGCTGCTCGCGCACAAGGTCACCGAGCTCCGGATCGCCGAGAACCGGGTGGACGGCGAGCTGGGCGCGCTCGCCGAGGACGCGCTGCCCGGGCTCTGCGTGGCGCTGGTCGCGGCGGAGGTCCGGGTCCACGGCTTCGGCGTGGAGCGGGGCACATTGGAGGACGCCTTCGTGGCGCTGACCGGGGAGGGCTTCGATGTCGCGGGCTGAGGCGGTGCCGGCCGAGGCGGTACCGGCGGTCGCGGCGGCGGCGCACGGACGGCGCCCGCAGACGGCGGCCGGGTTCCTGGCGCTGTTCCGCAGCGAGCTGGTGCTGACCTTCCGCCGACTGCGGACCATCGTGCTGCTGGGGATCCTGGCCCTGCTGCCGGTCCTGATCGGTGTGGTGGTCCGGATCGAGACGGACGGGCCGCGCGGGGGCGAGGGCCCGGCGTTCATCGCCCAGGTCACCCAGAACGGCCTGTTCCTGGTGTTCACGGCCCTCGCGGTGGCACTGCCGGTGTTCCTGCCGATGACGGTCGGTGTGGTCGCCGGGGACTCGGTGGCCGGCGAGGCGGCCACCGGCACCCTGCGCTACCTGCTGGTGGCGCCGGCCGGGCGGACCAGGCTGCTGGCCGCCAAGTTCACCGCCGGGCTGGTGTTCTGCCTGGCGGCGACGGTCACCGTCGCCACGGCGGCGGTGATCACCGGGGCGGCGCTGTTCCCGGTCGGCGACGTCACGCTGATCTCGGGCGAGACCATCGGCCTGGGGTCGGCGCTGCTGCGGGCGGTCCTGGTGGCCGCCGTGGTGGCCGCGTCACTGGCCGGGCTGGTCGCGATCGGGCTGTTCATCTCGACCCTCACCGGCAGCGGCATCGCGGCGATGGCGGCGACGGTCGGCCTGGTGATCACCGTGCAGATCCTGGACAGCTTCCCGCAGCTGCACGCGATCCAGCCGTTCCTCTTCACCCACCACTGGCTCACCTTCGGCGATCTGCTGCGGGCGCCGATGGAGTGGGACGGGGTGCTGAAGAACCTCGGGCTGCAGGCCGCCTATGTGGCGGTGTTCGGCTCGGCGTCCTGGTCGCGGTTCACCGCGCGGGACATCACGGCCTGACCGGCACGGCGTCGGCCGTCCCGGCCACCGCGGCGGCCCCGGTCGCTGCGGTGGCCCCGGTGGCAGCAGTGGCGGCGGTGGCGGCGGCGGCAGTGGCAGCGGCAGTCCGGGCCCGGTCGGCCCGGACCCGCCGCAGCGCGTCCCAGGTGAGCACCACGAGCGCGGCCCACACCAGGGCGAAGCCGGCCCAGCGCGCGGGCGGCATCGACTCGTGGAAGACCGCGATGCCGATCAGGAACTGGAACACCGGCGCCAGGTACTGGAGCAGCCCGAGCACGCTCAGCGGCACCCGGACGGCCGCCGTGCCGAAGAGCAGCAGCGGGACGGCGGTGATCACCCCGCTGAGCATCAGCAGTCCGGTGTGGCCCAAGCCGTACTCGCCGGCCACGGTGTGGCCGAAGGTGCCGCGGCCGGCGACCTCCAGGTACACCAGGTAGCCGAGGGCGAAGGGGAACATGAAGGCGCTCTCGGCGGCCAGGCTCTCCAGCCCGCTCAGCCCGACCTTCTTCTTCAGCAACCCGTAGGTGGCGAAGGAGAACGCCAGGGTCAGCGCGATCCACGGCGGCCGCCCGTAGCCGATGGCCAGCACCGCCACCGCGAGCGCGCCGATGCCGACCGCCACCCACTGGGCCCGGCGCAGCCGCTCCTTGAGCACCAGCACCCCGAAGGCGATGGTGACCAGCGGGTTGATGAAGTAGCCGAGGCTGGTCTCCACCACGTGCCCGGTGTTGACGCCCCAGATGTAGACGCCCCAGTTGATCGAGATCACCGTGGCGGCGGCGCCCAGCATGGCGAGCCGGCGGGGCTGCCGGAGCAGCGGGCGGATCCAGCCCCAGTGCCGCTGGGCGACCAGCAGCAGGACCACCGCGACCAGGGACCAGACCATCCGGTTGGCCAGGATGTCGTCGGCGGCCCCGGGCTCCAGCAGCGGCCAGAACAGGGGGAAGAGCCCCCATATGCCATAGGCGGCGAAGCCGCACCAGAGGCCGCGTCCGGCCTCCTGCTGGGTCGTGTCTGGCATGGACCGTCTGCCCTCCGCGCGCGCGAGTGTCGAGCCGACGGTAGCGGGCGCGGCCGCACCTGTCATCTCCGTATTCGGTTTTTGGTCATGACATGCCTCCGGCCCCACCGGCGACGGACCGTCGCCGGTGGGGCCGGGAGTGGCGGTGAGCCGGGGTCAGGCGCCCAGGACGGCCCGGACGGTCTCGGCCAGCGGCACGGTCGGGCGGCCGATCAGCCGGCCCAGGTCACCGGGAGCGGTGGCCAGCTCGCCGCGCGCGATACCGGCGTCCACGTCCACGAACACGTCGGCGTAGCCCTCCGGCATGCCCGCGCCGATCAGCACCTCCCGGTGCTCGGCCGGGGTGACGTCGCGGTGCTCGACCGGACGGCCCGAGGCCTGGGCCAGCTCGGCGGCCAGCTCGGACAGGCCCCAGGCGGCGTCGCCGCTCAGCTCGTGGACCTTGTTCTCGTGGCCCTCGCCGACCAGGACGGCGACCGCGGCGTCGGCGTAGTCGCGGCGGGGGGCGGTGGCCACCCGGCCGGCGCCGGCGCTGCCGACCACCACGCCGCGCTCGACCGTGCCGGCGGCGTCACCGAGGTAGTTCTCGGTGTACCAGCCGTTGCGCAGCAGGGCGTACGGCAGGCCGGAGCCGAGCAGCACCTCCTCGGTCGCCCGGTGCTCGTCGGCCAGCCCGAAGGTGGCCGTGCCCAGGATGCTGGTGTACGCGAGCAGCGCGACCCCGGCGGCCTTCGCCGCGTCGATCACCGCACCGTGCTGGGCCGCCCGGCGGCCGAACTCGTTCCCGGAGATGAGCAGCACCCGGTCGCCGGCCGCGAAGACCCCGGCGAGCGTCTCGGGGCGGTTGTAGTCCGCCTCGTGGACGCGCACGCCCTGCTTCGCCCACTCCTCGGCCTTGGCGGCGGAACGCACCACCACCGCGATCTCGTTCGCCGGAACGGCTGCCAGCAGCCCCTCCACGACCAGGCGGCCGAGCTGTCCGGTGGCTCCGGTGACGACGTACATGTCCCTGCTCCTCTTGGGTGTGGCGGTGACTTCGAAGCCGCGCTTCGAAACCGCGCTTCGAAACCGCGTTGGCTTCGGAACTCACCCTAGGGACGGCACTAACTTCTGGATAGTACGCACTTTGAAGTAGGGTACTGACATGGAGGTAATGACAGAGGGCTCGTCGCTGCTCGACCGCGCGCCCGACATCTACGACCGCATGTGTCCGTCCCGGGGCGTGCTGGAGCACGTCACCAGCCGCTGGGGGGTGCTGGTGCTGGTCGCCCTGCGGGAGCGCGGGTACCGCTTCAGCGAGCTGCGCCGCCGGGTGTCGGGCGTCAGCGAGAAGATGCTCGCGCAGACCCTGCAGACCCTGGAGCGGGACGGCTTCGTACTCCGCGAGGCGTACCCGGTGATCCCGCCCCGGGTCGACTACAGCCTCACCCCACTGGGCCTGGAGGCCGCCGAGTACGTGTCGGCGCTCGCCCACTGGGTGGAGGCCCGGATGTGCGCCGTCAGTGACGCGCGCGAGGAGTACGACGGACGGGCTACCCGCCCCTGACCAGCTCCGCCAGTCCGTCCAGCACCCGGGGCAGGCCGAAGGTGTAGGCGTGGTCGGGGTCGTACGCGGCGCCGTGCGCCTCACCGGCGGCGGCGCCCACCCGGGCCGCGACCGGATAGCGCTCCGGGTCGAGGACCCGGGTGAGCAACTCGGCGTTGGCCTCCCACCACTGGGCGTCGGTCATCGCGCTGTCCTGCTGCGCGGCGCGCCGGTCGGCGGCCATCCGGGCGCAGGTCTGGACGAAGCCGAGCACATGGGTGAGCGCCGCGTCCAGGTCGAGGTCGGACAGGCCTGCACCGTCGAAGGCACGGAGCTCGTACTCGTACTTGGCCATCAGACCAGGGCCCAGCGGCGGGCGGGCGGTGGCGACGACAGCGGTCCACGGGTGGGCGCGGTGGAGCGCGCGGTTGTCCTCGGCCACGGCCGCGACCCGGGCCCGCCAGCCGTCCCCGTCCGGCGCTGTGCGGGTCATGCCGGCGTAGGCGGTGTCCAGCATCAGGTCGACGAGTTCGGCCTTGCCGGGCACATAGGTGTACAGCGCCATCGGTGAGACGCCGAGCGCCTGGGCGACCCGCCGCATGGTTACGGCGTCCATCCCTTCGGCGTCCGCGATCGCGATCGCGGCGGCGGCGATCTCCGCCGGGGACTTCGCCTGCCGGGGTCCGCGCCGACCGGGCTTCTCCTCCGCCGACACGCCCCAGAGCAGCGCGAGCGTGCGCGCCGGGTCCCCGGCACTGCTGCGGTCACTGGCCATGGGCCGATCCTTTCACGCCGGACCCCCGGGGCCCGCCGGTACGGTCGGAGCCATGACCATCGCCGACCCCGACCCGCTGCCGGGCACCGACACCCGCGAGGTCGTCCGCCCCCGGGTCACCTGCCGCCGCTGCCACCGCCCGCTGCACGACCCGGAGTCGCGCATCCTGCGCCTCGGCCCCGAGTGCCGGGACCCGGCCGAGCGGGTCGTCCGGCACGAGGTCGAGCAGGACGCCCTGCCCGGGCTGGACTAGACCCCGACGCTTCGAACGCTGCCACGACCGTGACCGGGATCACTCTGGCCTCATTCTCCGTACTATGTATAGTGTACTGCGTACGGGATAACAGCGAACGAGAGGGCCACCGGGCATGCAGATCACTTCCTCCGCCGTTTCACTCACCGTCGAGGACGTCGAGGCGTCCGCTTCGTTCCTGCGGGAGCACTTCGGGTTCGCCGAGCAGATGGCGGCGGACGGGTTCGCGTCGCTCGGGCACGGGAGTGCCGGGGTGAACGTGGTCTTCCTGCGGCGCGGGACCGAGGTCCTGCCCGAGGAGTACCGCGACCAGGTCGCCTCCGGGCTGATCCTCGCCTTCGTGGTCGGCGACGTGGCCGCCGAGGAGGCCCGACTGCGGGCCGCCGGGGTGGGGATCACCATGCCGCTGCGCGAGGAGCCGTGGGGCGAGCGGCTGTTCCAGGTCACCGACCCGAACGGGGTCGTGGTCCAGCTGGTGGAGTGGGCGGAGCAGCAGCACTGACAGCACTGACAGCACCGTGAACGGCGGCGCCCCCGGCCGGGAATGGCCGGGGGCGCCGCCGTTCGTTCGTTCGGTCGGGGTCAGTCGACCGACCAGGTGTCACCGCCCGCGAGCAGCGCGGCCAGGTCGCCCTCGCCCCGGTCGGCGACGGCGGTGTCCAGCTGGTCGGCCATCAGTTCGTCGTACACCGGCCGTCGGACCTGGCGCAGCACCCCGATCGGGGTGTGGTGCAGGGTGTCCGCGTCGGCGATCCGGGAGAGCGCGAACGCCGCCGAGGGGCCGGCCGCGTGGGCGTCGTGGACCAGGACCGACGACTCGTTGTCGGCCGTGACCTCACCGACGGTCAGTTCGCCGTCGGCACCGCGGAAGACGCCCCGGGCCAGGTCCGCCCCGAACCGGATCGGCCGACCGTGCTCCAGCCGGATCAGCGCCTCGTCCCGGGTACCGGGCTCCTTGAGCACCTCGAAGGCGCCGTCGTTGAAGATGTTGCAGTTCTGGTAGATCTCGACCAGCGCCGTGCCCTCGTGCTCGGCCGCCGCCCGCAGCACCGACTGGAGGTGCTGGCGGTCGGAGTCGATGGTCCGGGCGACGAAGGTGGCCTCCGCACCGATGGCCAGCGAGAGCGGATTGAACGGCGCGTCCAGCGAACCCATCGGGGTGGACTTGGTGATCTTGCCGATCTCGCTCGTCGGCGAGTACTGCCCCTTGGTCAGGCCGTAGATACGGTTGTTGAACAGCAGGATCTTCAGATTCACATTCCGGCGCAGCGCATGGATCAGATGGTTGCCGCCGATCGACAGCGCGTCGCCGTCGCCGGTCACCACCCAGACGCTGAGGTCCCGCCGGGAGGAGGCCAGCCCGGTGGCGATCGCCGGGGCCCGGCCGTGGATCGAGTGCACTCCATAGGTGTTCATGTAGTACGGGAAACGGGATGAGCAGCCGATACCGGAGACGAAGACGGTGTTCTCCCGTCTGATCCCCAGCTCCGGCATGAAGGCCTGTACCGCGGCCAGGATCGCGTAGTCACCGCAGCCGGGGCACCAGCGGACCTCCTGGTCGGTCTTGAACTCCTTGGCGCTCTGCGGCGCCTCGGCCTTCGGTACCAGCTTCAAGGAGGGGAAGTTCTCGCTCATCGGTTGTCCTCCTCGTCCAGGTTGCCGATCGCCGCCCACAGCACATCCGCCAGCTGCGCCGCCTTGAAGGGCAGTCCGCGCACCTGGTTGTAGGACTGCGCGTCCACCAGGTACTTGGCGCGCAGCAGCAGCGCCAGCTGGCCGAGGTTCATCTCGGGGACGATGACCTTGTCGTAACTCCGCAGCACGGTGCCGAGGTTGGCCGGGAAGGGGTTGAGGTTGCGCAGGTGCGTCTGGGCGACCTCGCCGCCGTCCGCCCGGACCCGGCGGACCGCCGCGGTGATCGGGCCGTAGGTCGAACCCCATCCGAGCACCAGGACCCTGGCCTCGCCGGAGGGGTCGTCGACCTCCAGGTCCGGTACCTCGATGCCGTCCACCTTGGCCTGCCGGGTGCGGACCATGAAGTCGTGGTTGGCCGGGTCGTAGGAGATGTTGCCGGTGCCGTCCTGCTTCTCGATGCCGCCGATCCGGTGCTCCAGACCGGGCGTGCCGGGCACCGCCCACGGACGGGCGAGCGTCTGCGGATCGCGCAGGTACGGCCAGAAGGCGCCGTCCTCGCGGTTCGGCCCGGTGGCGAAGTCCGGCTCGATGGCGGGCAGTTCGTCCACCTCCGGGATCCGCCAGGGCTCCGACCCGTTGGCCAGGTAGCCGTCCGAGAGCAGGAAGACCGGGATGCGGTAGGTGACCGCGATCCGGGCCGCCTCCAGCGCCGCGTCGAAGCACTCGGCCGGGGTGGCCGGGGCCACGATCGGCACCGGGGCCTCGCCGTTGCGCCCGAACATCGCCTGCAGCAGGTCGGCCTGCTCGGTCTTGGTCGGCAGACCGGTGGACGGGCCGCCGCGCTGGATGTCCACCACCAGCAGCGGGAGTTCGAGCGAGACGGCGAGCCCGATCGTCTCGCTCTTCAGGGCCACGCCCGGGCCGGAGGTGGTGGTCACGCCGAGCGCGCCGCCGAAGGCCGCGCCCAGGGCCGCGCCGATGCCGGCGATCTCGTCCTCGGCCTGGAAGGTGCGCACGCCGAAGTTCTTGTGCCGGCTCAGCTCGTGCAGGATGTCCGAGGCCGGGGTGATCGGGTAGGAGCCCAGGTAGAGCGGCAGCCCCGAACGGCGGGAGGCGGCGATCAGGCCGTAGGACAGCGCCAGATTGCCGGAGATGTTGCGATAGCGGCCCGGCGGCAGCTTGGCCGGCGGCACCTCGTAGGAGACCGCGAAGGTCTCGGTGGTCTCGCCGAAGTTCCAGCCCGCCCGGAAGGCGCTGATGTTGGCCTCGGCGATCAGCGGCTTCTTGGCGAACTTGGTGCGCAGGAACGCCTCGGTGCCGTGGGTCGGGCGGTGGTACATCCAGGAGAGCAGGCCCAGCGCGAACATGTTCTTCGCGCGCTCGGCGTCCTTGCGGGCGAGGCCGCTCTCCTTGAGGGCCTCCAGGGTCAGCGTGGTGAGCGGCACCTTGTGCAGGTGGTAGCCCTCCAGCGAACCGTCCCCCAGCGGGTCCGCGCCGTAGCCGACCTTGGCGAGCGCGCGCTTGGTGAACTCGTCGGTGTTGACGATGATCGACGCGCCGCGCGGCAGGTCGGGCAGGTTGGCCTTGAGGGCCGCGGGGTTCATCGCCACCAGGACGTTGGGCGCGTCCCCCGGGGTCAGGATGTCGTGGTCGGCGAAGTGGAGTTGGAAGGACGAGACACCCGGCAGCGTTCCGGCGGGAGCGCGGATCTCGGCCGGGAAGTTGGGCAGGGTGGAGAGGTCGTTGCCGAAGGACGCCGTCTCCGAGGTGAAGCGGTCACCGGTGAGCTGCATGCCGTCGCCGGAGTCGCCGGCGAATCTGATGATCACCCGGTCCAGCCTGCGGATCGGCTTGGCGCCACGGTGTTGCGGACCGACCGGCACGGCAGGGCCGGAGCGGCCCCCGCCGGGCCCGGACCCGCCCTCGTCGCCGTCCGAGCCGTCCACTGCTTCTGACTGATCGACCTGACTGGTCACTGCCGCGGACCTCCTCGTGGGCACCAGCCGCGGGCGTGAGCCGTGTGCCCCGTCCGCCTGGTGCACCTCTCGCATCCTATGCGGGTAAGGATTGCCTTGGACGGAACTCCCCGATGCGGCGGAAAATCACCGCCGCACCCATAAACAACGCCGTGGACGACCGGAACCGTACCCGGACGGGGAAGGTTGGTTCGAATACGAATGCAGACTGCGGGCAGCCCGTCGGCGAGCCGGTCAGGAATTCAGATAAGTGAGCACGGCGAGGACCCTGCGGTGGTCACCGCGGCTCTGCTCCAGGCCAAGCTTGAGGAAGATGTTGCTGACGTGCTTCTCCACCGCGCCCTCCGAGACCACCAGCTGCTTGGCCACCGCGGTGTTGGTCCGGCCCTCCGCCATCAGCCCCAGCACCTCACGCTCGCGCGGGGTCAGCCCGGCCAGCACATCGCCCTTGCGGCTGCGGCTGAGCAGCTGCTGGACGACCTCCGGGTCCAGCGCGGTGCCGCCCTCGGCGACCCGGACCACCGCGTCCACGAACTCGCGCACCTCGGCGACCCGGTCCTTCAGCAGGTAACCGACGCCCCGGGTGGATCCGGCCAGCAGTTCGGAGGCGTAGCGCTCCTCGACGAACTGCGAAAGCACCAGCACACCGAGCTGCGGATAGCGGCCACGGAGCGTGACACAGGCCCGCAGGCCCTCGTCGGTGTGGGTGGGGGGCATCCGCACGTCCGAGACCACCACGTCGGGCAGCGCGTCCTCGGCGGCCAGCTCGTGGATGGTCCTGATCAGCGCGTCACCGTCCGGGACTCCGGCCACGACCTCCAGGCCCCGGTCGGTGAGCAGCCGGGTCAGACCCTCCCGCAGCAGTACGGAGTCCTCGGCGATGACGACGCGAAGCATGGCGGCCTTCCGGATGGGCGGAGCTGCGGACACGGTGCTGACGGGTGTCAGTCTCCCCCATCCGGGTGGCCGCCGGGACGTCGGACCGTGATTCGCACCGCCCGCCCGCGGGCATCACATGGTGCGGATGGCCACCGAGTCGCAGAGCGCCTGGAGCGCCTCCTTGGCCGGCCCGTCCGGGAGCGGGTCCAGCATCGCGCGGGCCTCCTCGGCGTGGCGCAGGGTCTCCCGGCGGGCGTGCTCCAGCGCCGGGTGGCGGCGCAGCAGCCGCAGGGCCTCGGAGTGCAGCTCGTCGTCGGCGAGGTCCTGGCGGAGCAGCTCGCGCAGCCGGGTGTCGGAGGGGTCGGACGGGTCGGCCGGCATCTGCCGCAGCAGCAGGGTCGGCAGGGTCTCGATGCCCTCGCGCAGGTCGGTGCCGGGGGTCTTGCCGGACTCGTGCCCGTCGCTGGCGATGTCGAGCACGTCGTCGGCCAGCTGGAACGCGATGCCGATCCGCTCGCCGAAGGAGCTGAGGATGTCGATCACCCACGGCTCGGCGCCGGCGGCCAGTGCTCCTATCCGGCAGGAGACGGCGATCAGCGAACCGGTCTTGCCGGCCAGCACGCCCAGGTAGTGGTCGAGCGGGTCGTCGTCCGGGCCGGGGCCGGCGGTCTCCAGGATCTGGCCGGTGACCAGCCGCTCGAACGCGTCGGCCTGCAGCCGGACGGCCTCCGGGCCGAGGTCGGCCAGCACCTGGGAGGCACGGGAGAAGAGGAAGTCGCCGGTCAGGATGGCGACCGAGTTGTCCCAGCGCGAGTTGGCGCTGGGGGCGCCGCGTCTCACCGGGGCCTCGTCCATGACGTCGTCGTGGTAGAGCGTGGCGAGGTGGGTGAGCTCGACCACGACGGCGGCCGGGATCACTCCGGTCGCACCGGCGTCGCCGAACTGGGCGGACAGCAGTACCAGCAGCGGACGGAAGCGCTTCCCGCCCGCGGCCATCAGATGGCTGGCGGTGACGGTGATGAAGGGGACGTCGCTCTTGACGGCCTCGGCGAGCGCGATCTCCACCGCGTCCATCCCGGCCTGGACGTCACGGGTCAGATCGCGGTCCTGCACGCTGAGCCCAAAGGGTCCCACGACGGTCACGAAGACCACTCCTCTGTCCCTGGTCGATCTAGCGGCCCGGTCCCTGAGTGCCGCCGCTGGCCATACAGGCAGGGTATCCGGTCACGAGTGGATCACTGCACGGGCGTGCGGCTCTGTCATGCGCGGGGCGTCCCCGCTGGCCAGCGGGGATACCCGAACGAAGCGTCCGGGCCGCGCGCGGGGCGCGACCCGGACGGTCGTCGGAGCGGTCGGACCGGGCCGCCGCCGGGGCGTTCGGCCGGGCCGTCGGCGGACGGTCAGCCGACGAAGAACACTGCCTTCGAGGCGAGATCGAGGAAGTACTGCGGCAGCAGTCCGAGCCCGATCGTGACCAGCACGCCGATACCGATCGCGGTCGCCGTGAAGGCGCTCGGGACGGCGACGGTCGGGCCGCCCGGCTGCGGGTCGGAGAAGAACATCAGCACGATGACCCTGACGTAGAAGAACGCCGCCACCGCCGAGCTGAGCACACCCACGATCACCAGCGGAGTGGCGCCGCCCGCCGCCGCGGCCTGGAAGACCGCGAACTTGCCGGTGAACCCCGAGGTCAGCGGGATGCCCGCGAAGGCCAGCAGGAAGAGCGCGAACACCGCCGCGACCAGCGGGGAGCGCCGGCCGAGGCCGGCCCAGCTGGACAGGTGGGTGGCCTCGCCCTTGGAGTCGCGCACCAGGGTGACCACGGCGAAGGCGCCGAGGGTCACGAAGGAGTACGCCAGCAGGTAGAACAGCACCGAGCCGACGCCCTGCCGGTTGCTGGCGATCACACCGGTCAGGATGAACCCGGCGTGCGCGATCGAGGAGTAGGCGAGCAGCCGCTTGACGTCCTGCTGGGTGACGGCCAGGACCGCGCCGACCACCATGGTGAGGATCGCGACGCCCCAGAGCACCGGCCGCCAGTCCAGCCGCAGCGCCGGGAAGGCCACGTAGAACAGCCGCAGCACCGCGCCGAACGCGGCCACCTTGGTCGCCGCCGCCATGAAGCCGGTGACCGGGGTCGGCGCGCCCTGGTAGACGTCCGGGGTCCAGGAGTGGAACGGCACCGCGCCGACCTTGAAGAGCAGACCGACCGTCAGCATCGCCAGGCCCACCAGCAGCAGGGCGTCGTTCTGGGTCGAGGAGACCAGCGCCGGGGTGAGCAGCGCGTTCCCGGAGATGACCTCGGCGATCTCGCCGAGCCGCACCGTGCCCGCGTAGCCGTACAGCAGCGCGGTGCCGAACAGGAAGAAGGCCGAGGCGAAGGCCCCGAGCAGGAAGTACTTGACCGCCGCCTCCTGGGAGAGCAGCCGGCGGCGCCGGGCCAGCGCGCAGAGCAGGTAGAGCGGGAGGGAGAAGACCTCCAGCGCCACGAACATGGTCAGCAGGTCGTTGGCGGCGGGGAACAGCAGCATGCCGCCGACCGCGAACATGGTGAGCGGGAAGACCTCACTGGTGGTGAAGCCGGCCCGGATCGCGCTGCGCTCGTGCTCGCCACCGGGGGTGGCGGCCGCCTGGGCGGCGAAGGCGTCGGCCGGTTCTCCGCCGGCCTTCGGCTCCAGCCGGCGCTCGGCGTAGGTCAGCACCGCGACCGCCGCGACCAGCAGGATCACACCCTGGAGGAACAGCGTCGGGCCGTCCAGGGCGACCGCGCCCATCGCGACCGCCTCGACCTTGGTGGTGCCGTAGCCCTGCGCGGCGAGCACCAGCACGGCGACGAAGGCGCCGGCCAGGCCGACCAGGGCGGTCACCACCTGGGCCCAGTGCCGCAGCCGCCGGGGCAGGAAGGCCTCCAGCAGGATGCCGACCACAGCGGCGCCGAACACCACCAGCATCGGGGACAGCTGGCCGTACTCGATGTGCGGCGCGGGGATGCTCTGGGTGCTGCCGCCGGCGGCGGCGAGCCATCCGGTGCTGCTCACTTGTGCTCACCTCCTGAGCGGGCGGTCCCGTCCTGGGCGGTCCCGTGGTCGGCGGACACCGGGTGCGCCGGTGCCGGGTCGGTCTGGTGCACCTGGGAGAGGGTGGCGTTCACCGACGGGTTGACGAGGTCGGTGAGCGGCTTCGGGTAGACACCGAGCAGCACGGTCAGTGCCACCAGCGGGGCGACCACGGCGAGTTCGCGGACCTTGAGGTCCGGCATGCCGCGCACCTCCTCCTTGACCGGGCCGGTCATGGTGCGCTGGTAGAGCAGCAGGGCGTACAGCGCGGCGAGCACGATGCCGAAGGTGGCGACGATGCCGACCGCGGGGTACCGGCTGAAGGTGCCGACCAGGACCAGGAACTCGCTGACGAACGGCGCCAGACCGGGCAGCGAGAGCGTCGCCAGCCCGCCGATCAGGAAGGTCCCGGCGAGCACCGGGGCGACCTTCTGCACGCCGCCGTAGTCGGCGATCAGCCGGGAGCCGCGACGGGAGATCAGGAAGCCGGCCACCAGCATCCACGCGGCGGTGGAGATGCCGTGGTTGACCATGTAAAGGGTGGCACCGCTCTGGCCCTGGCTGGTCATCGCGAAGATGCCCATGATGATGAAGCCGAAGTGCGAGATCGAGGCGTAGGCGACCAGCCGCTTGATGTCCTTCTGGCCGATGGCCAGCAGCGCGCCGTAGACGATCCCGACCAGGGAGAGGACCAGGATCGCCGGGGCGAAGGTCTTCGAGGCGTCCGGGAACAGCCCGAGGCAGAAGCGGAGCATCGCGAAGGTGCCGACCTTGTCCACCACGGCGGTGATCAGCACGGCGGTGCCCGCGGTGGCCTCGCCCATCGCGTTCGGCAGCCAGGTGTGCAGCGGCCAGAGCGGGGCCTTGACCGCGAAGGCGAAGAAGAAGCCGAGGAACAGCGCCTTCTCCGCGGTGCCGCCGAGCTGCAGCCGGCCGTCGGCGACGGCCGCGGTGAGCGTCTGCAGGTCGAAGGTGCCGAGGCCCTGCTCCTGCGCGATCACGTACAGGCCGATCACGGCGGCCAGCATGACCAGACCGCCGAGCAGGTTGTAGAGCAGGAACTTGACCGCCGCGTAGGAGCGCTGGCGGGCCGACTCCGGGCCGCCTGCCCTGTCGCCGAAGCCGCCGATGAGGAAGTACATCGGGATCAGCATGGCTTCGAAGAAGACGTAGAAGAGGAAGACGTCGGTGGCGTAGAAGGAGACGATCACCATCGCCTCCACCGCCAGCACCAGGGCGAAGAACGCCTGGGTGCGCCGCCGGTTCTCGAACGACCCCTCCGGGGGCGCGGCGGCCGGGTCCGCGTCGTGCCAGGAGGCGAGCAGCACGACCGGGACCAGGACGGCGGTGAGCAGGGCGAGGACGGCGCCGATGCCGTCCACCCCGAGCGAGAAGGTGATGCCGAAGGAACGGATCCAGCTGTAGGACTCGGTGAGCTGGTAGCGGGCGCCGTCCGGGTCGAACCGCGCGGCCACCGCGCCGGCCAGGGCCAGGGTGGCGGCGGAGAAGACCATCGCCACGATCTTGGTGGTCCGCCGCCGCGCCTCGGTGGACCCGGCGGGCAGGGCGGCGGTGACCACCGCACCGACCGCCGGGACGGCGCAGGTGGCGGTGAGGAGGACGCTCATGCCTCGGCCTCCCCACGATGTGTGTAATCCGGGTGCATCAGACGGACCTCATCAGGAGAGTCGTGGCGACCAGCACCAGCGTGCCGCCGAACATGGAGAGCGCGTACGTGCGGACGTAGCCGTTCTGGATCCGCCGCAGCCGGCTGGAGACGCCGCCGATGGTGGCCGCCAGGCCGTTGACGAAACCGTCCAGGCCGCGGCTGTCGAAGTAGACCAGCGCCGCGGCCAGCGCCGAACCGGGGCGGACCAGGACGGCGTGGTTGAAGTCGTCCTGGAGGAGGTCCCGGCGGGCGGCCCGGGTGAGCGGGGAGCCGTACGGCGGCACCACCGGGACGGCGGAGCGGCCGTACATGAGGTACGAGAGCGCGACGCCGACCAGCATGCAGGCGGTGGTGAGCAGGGTGACCACCAGCGGGGTGAGCGGGGAGTTGCCCTCCTCGTACCCGGTGACCGGCTCCAGCCAGGTGAGGAACGACTCGTGGAAGGCGAACAGCCCGCCGGCGAAGACCGATCCGAAGGCCAGCACGATCATCGGGACGGTCATGGTCTTCGGCGACTCGTGCGGGTGCGGGTCGTGGCCCTCGGCGTCCGGCTGCCAGCGCTTCTCGCCGAAGAAGGTCAGGATCATCACCCGGGTCATGTAGAACGCGGTGACGGCGGCGCCGATCAGGGTGCACAGGCCGAGGATCCAGCCCTCGGTGCCGCCCTTGGCGAAGGCCGCCTCGATGATCTTGTCCTTGGAGAAGAAGCCGGACAGGCCGGGGAAGCCGATGATGGCCAGGTAGCCGAGGCCGAAGGTGACGAAGGTGACCGGCATGTACTTCCGCAGGCCGCCGTAGTGACGCATGTTCACCTCGTCGTTCATGCCGTGCATGACCGACCCGGCACCGAGGAAGAGCCCGGCCTTGAAGAAGCCGTGGGTCACCAGGTGCATGATGGCGAAGGCGTAGCCGATCGGGCCGAGCCCGGCCGCGAGGATCATGTAGCCGATCTGCGACATGGTCGAGCCGGCCAGCGCCTTCTTGATGTCGTCCTTGGCGCAACCGACGATCGCACCGAAGAGCAGGGTGACCGCGCCGACCACCACCACGGCGGTCTGGGCGTCCGGTGCCAGGTTGAAGATCGCTCCGGAGCGGGTGATCAGGTAGACGCCGGCGGTGACCATGGTGGCCGCGTGGATCAGCGCGGAGACCGGGGTCGGGCCCTCCATCGCGTCCCCGAGCCAGGACTGCAGCGGCACCTGCGCGGACTTGCCGCAGGCGGCGAGCAGCAGCATCAGGCCGATCGCGGTCAGCTTGCCCTCGCTCGCGCTGCCGGCGGCGCCGAACACCGGCTCGAAGGCGAAGGAGCCGAACTCGACGAACATCAGCATGATCGCGATGGACAGGCCCATGTCGCCGACGCGGTTGACGATGAACGCCTTCTTGGCGGCGGTGGCGGCGCTCGGCTTGTGCTGCCAGAAGCCGATCAGCAGGTAGGAGGCGAGACCCACGCCCTCCCAGCCGAAGTACAGCAGCAGGTAGTTGTCGGCCACCACCAGCAGCAGCATGGCCGCCAGGAAGAGGTTCAGATAGGCGAAGAAGCGGCGCCGGCGCTCGTCGTGCGCCATGTAGCCCACCGAGTAGAGGTGGATCAGGGTGCCGACGCCGGTGATCAGCAGGACGAAGGTCATCGAGAGCTGGTCGAGCCGGAAGGAGATGTCGGCCTGGAAGCCGTTCACCGGGATCCAGCTGAACAGGTGCTTGGTCAGGGCACGGTCCTCCGCGTCCCGGCCCAGCATGTCCGAGAACAGCGCGAGGCCGAAGCCGAAGGAGAGCGCGGCGAGCGCGGTGGCCAGCCAGTGGCCGAGGCGGTCGAAGGCCCGGCCGCCGAGCAGCAGCAGGACGGCGCCGGCCAGCGGGGCCGCGACCAGCAGGGGAATGAGAGAGTTCACCGAGGTCCTCCGCCTACAGCTTCATCAGGTTGCTGTCGTCGACCGAAGCGGAATGCCTGGTCCGGAAGATCGAGACGATGATCGCGAGGCCGACCACGACCTCGGCCGCCGCCACCACCATGGTGAAGAACGCGATGATCTGGCCGTCGAGGTTCCCGTGCATCCGGGAGAAGGTGACCAGCGCCAGGTTGGAGGCGTTCAGCATCAGCTCGACACACATGAACAGGACGATCGCGTTCCGCCGGATCAGCACGCCTGAGGCGCCGATGGTGAACAACAGGGCGGAGAGATAGAGGTAGTTGACCGGATTCACTCCGCCCCCTCCTCGTCGTGGTCGGACGTCGGGCGGTTCGCCGGCGCCGGGTGGTTGGCGGCCACCGGCTCCAGGGCCTTGCGCGGACCGGTCACCGGCGGGCGCTCGGACGGCGGGCGGCCCAGCCAGTCGGCGGTGGTGGACTCCAGCTCGGCCATCCGGGCCAGCATCTCCTGGCTGACGTCCCGGATCTGGCCGCGCTCGCGCAGGGTCGCCATCACCGAGTCCTCGGCGATCGAGCCGTCCGGCAGCAGCGCCGGGATGTCCACCGCGTTGTGCCGGGCGTAGATGCCGGGCGCGGGCAGCGGCGGGACCTGGATGTTGTCGGCGACCCGCTGGGCGGCCAGCTCGCGCTGGGTCTTCGGGGCCTTCACGTGCTCGCGGTGGGTCAGCACCATGGCCCCGATCGCGGCCGTGATCAGCAGCGCCCCGGTGACCTCGAAGGCCCACACGTACTTGGTGAAGATCAGTCGGGCCAGGCCCTGGACATTGCCCTCGGCATTGGCCTCGCCGAGACCGGCGAAGGTGTCCAGCTTGGCGTTGGCGATCCCGGCGACCATCAGCACGCCGAAGCCGAGGCCGCAGAGCGCGGCGGCGAACCGCTGGCCCTTCAGCTGCTCCTTCAGCGAGTCCGCGCTGGTCACGCCGACCAGCATCACCACGAACAGGAAGAGCATCATGATCGCGCCGGTGTAGACCACGATCTGCACCACACCCAGGAACACCGCGCCCTGGGCCATGTAACAGACCGCCAGGGCGAGCATGGTGGCGGCCAGGCAGAGCGCACTGTGCACCGCCTTGCGCATCAGCAGCGTCCCGAGCGCGCCCCCGACGGCGATCACCGCGAGCACCCAGAACTGGACGGCCTCACCGGTGGAGGTCGCGCCCGTCACGGCCGCGAGGTTCAGCGAGGTGGCGGCGCTCACGACTGGGCCTCCTTCTCCCGGTCGGTGGGCTCCTGACGGACCGTGCCCGGCGCCGCCGCGGTGATCTCGCCCCGGTAGTAGGCGCCCTCGTCGGCGCCGGGGAAGATCGAGTGCGGGCTGTCGACCATGCCCTCGGAGAGGCCGACCAGCAGCTGCTCCTTGGTGAAGATGAGGTCCTGGCGGGAGGAGTCCGCGAGCTCGTACTCGTTGGTCATGGTGAGCGCGCGGGTCGGGCAGGCCTCGATGCAGAGCCCGCACAGGATGCAGCGGGCGTAGTTGATCTGGTACACCGCCCCGTACCGCTCACCGGGCGAGTAGCGCTCGTCCTCGCGGTTGTCCGCGCCCTCGACGTAGATCGCGTCGGCCGGGCAGGCCCAGGCGCACAGCTCGCAGCCGATGCACTTCTCCAGGCCGTCCGGGTGCCGGTTCAGCTGGTGGCGGCCGTGGAAGCGCGGGGCGGTGGGCTTCTTCTGCTCCGGGTACTGCTCGGTGAGCCGCTTCTTGAACATGGCCTTGAAGGTCACGCCGAAGCCGGCGGCCGGTCCGAGGATGGACGGCTTGTCGGCCCGCTCGGGCCGGTCGTTCCGGGCGTTCTGGTCGGACGACATCTCGGTTCAGCTCCCTTCGGAATGGTCGGCCCCGTTGAGGGCGTCCTGCAGTTGCTTCGGGGCGCGGCTGCGCCGGCGCGGGACCGGCGGGAGCTGCTGGCCGGGCAGCGGGGGCACCGGGTAGCCGCCGGCCATCGGGTCGAACTCCCCGTGCGGCGCCTCGGGTCCGGGCTCCGGCTTGCGCTTCAGGACGTCCCGCAGCAGGCCGAGCAGCAGCAGCGCGCCGACCGGGGCGCCGACGTACAGCACCACCTCCCCGAAGCCGTAGCCCTCGTTGCGCAGGGCCCGGACGCTGGCCACCATCACCAGCCAGGCAAGCGAGACCGGGATCAGCACCTTCCAGCCGAGCTTCATGAACTGGTCGTAGCGGAACCGGGGCAGGGTGCCGCGCAGCCAGATGAAGAAGAACAGCAGCAGCTGGATCTTGAGGGTGATCCAGAGCAGCGGCCACCAGCCGTGGTTGGCGCCCTCCCAGAACGTGGAGACCGGCCACGGGGCCCGCCACCCGCCCAGGAACAGGGTGGAGGCGACCGCCGAGACGGTGACCATGTTGACGTACTCGGCCAGCATGAACATCGCGAACTTCAGCGAGGAGTACTCGGTGTTGAAGCCGCCGACCAGCTCGCCCTCGGCCTCCGGGAGGTCGAACGGCGCGCGGTTGGTCTCACCGACCATCGCGACGATGTAGACGATGAACGACACCGGCAGCAGTACCGCGAACCAGGTCGGCTGCTGCGAGGAGACGATCTCCGAGGTGGACATCGAGCCGGAGTAGATGAAGACCGCCGCGAAGGACAGGCCCATCGCGATCTCGTAGCTGATCATCTGGGCCGAGGAGCGGATCCCGCCGAGCAGCGGGTAGGTCGAGCCGGAGGACCAGCCCGCCAGCACGATGCCGTAGATGCCGACCGAGGCGGTGGCC
Organism: Streptomyces sp. XY431; assembly: GCF_001279805.1. NCBI lineage: Bacteria > Bacillati > Actinomycetota > Actinomycetes > Kitasatosporales > Streptomycetaceae > Streptomyces > Streptomyces sp. XY431. The sequence goes on along the minus strand of NZ_LGDO01000484.1, from coordinate 20,314 downwards.
AGGATGTAGAGCAGCGCCACCGGGAAGTCGGTCAGCTGCATCGGCGTCCGGGTGCCGAAGATCGAGATCTCGTCGCCGGCCGGGCCGAAGGGGATCACCGCGAAGGCCATGAACGCCGGGATCGCGCAGACGATCGGGGCCAGGATGTAGACCACCTTGTCGGCGCCCGTGACCACCAGGTCTTCCTTGAGCGCCAGCTTCACGCCGTCGGCGAGCGACTGCAGCAGGCCCCAGGGGCCGTGCCGGTTGGGCCCGATGCGCAGCTGCATCCAGGCCACCACCTTGCGCTCCCAGACGATCGCCACGAGGACCGTGCCGACCAGGAAGCCGAAGCAGAACACCGCCTTCAGCAGGACCAGCCACCACGGGTCCCGGCCGAAGAAGCCGAGCGTCTCGTTCGCGGCGAGCTCGGCCAGAGCGGCCGGGCCGTGTCCGGCGAGCGGGTGCGGGTTCGGGGTCACTTCTCCTCCTCCTCCTCGGGCCCGGCCGTACCGGCCGGCGCGGTGGCCTCGGCGGCGGCGATGGTGACCAGGTGGCCGATGGTGGTGCCGAGCGTCCGGTAGGCGCCGCCCGGAGTGGAGTTGAGCGGGATCCAGACCGTGCGGTCCGGCATCTCCTTGGAGATCTCCAGCGGCAGGGTGAGCGAGCCGGCCGGGCCGGTCAGCCGCAGCGCGGGCGCGGTCGCGGCGCCGATCTCCGCCGCGGTGGTCGGCGAGACCCGGGCGACCGCGGGGTGCCGGGTGCCGGCCAGGTGCGGGTCGCCCTGCTGGAGCGAGCCCCGGTCGAGCAGCAGCCGCCAGCCGGCCAGGACCGCCTGGCCGGTGGCCGGGCGGGGCAGCAGGCCGGGGTGGGCGGCCGGCGCGGCCGGACGGTCGCCCGTCCAGGGCAGGAACCGGTCCAGCTCCTGCCGGGCGGCGCGGACGTCGGGCAGGCCGAGCCGGTGGCCCAGGGCGTCCGCGAGCATGTTCAGCACCCGCAGGTCCGGGTGCAGGTGGCGGCCCATCTGCTGGTCCGGCTTGAGCGCGGCCTCGAACATCCGCACCCGGCCCTCCCAGTCCAGGAAGGTGCCGGCCTTCTCGGCGACCGCGGCCACCGGCAGCACCACGTCGGCGTGGGCCGTGACGGCGGACGGGCGCAGCTCCAGCGACACCACGAACGGGACTGCGGCCAGCGCCTGCTCGGCCCGCGCCGGGTCGGCGAGGTCCTCCGGGTCGAGGCCGCCGACCAGCAGCGCGCCGAGTTCGCCGCCGAAGGCCGCGTCGAAGATCTCCTCGGTGTCCCGACCGGGTCGGCCCGGGATCTCGGGAACGCCCCAGACGGCGGCGGTCTCGGCCCGGGCGGCCGGGGCGGCGACCGGACGGCCGCCGGGCAGCAGGCCGGGCAGCGCGCCGGCCTCGACCGCGCCGCGTTCGCCGGCCCGGCGGGGGATCCAGGCCAGCCGGGCGCCGGTGGCGTGCGACAGCCGCAGTGCGGCGGTGAGCGCGCCGGGGGCGGCGGCCGCCCGCTCGCCGACCAGGATCACCGCACCGGGGGTGCGGAGCAGTTCGGCGGCGCGGCCGGCGTCGTCGTTGAGCGGCTCGTCGGCGGCGAGCGCGGCCAGCCACTCGGCCTCGGTGCCGGGGGCGGCCGGCAGCAGCGAACCGTGCAGCTTGGCCAGGCCCCGGGAGGCGTGCGGGGCGATCGAGAAGACCGTGAGGCCGTGGCTCCGGTTGGCCTTGCGCAGCCGCAGGAAGACGATCGGCGACTCCTCCTCGGGCTCCAGGGCCAGCAGCAGGACCGCCGGGGCGGCCTCCAGCTCCTCGTAGCCGAAGGGGCTGCCGCCGATGTCGACGCCCTGGCCGGCCACGGCGGCGGCCAGGAAGTCCGCCTCCTCGCCGCTGTGCGGGCGGGCCCTGAAGTCCACGTCGTTGGTGCCGAGCACCACCCGGGCGAACTTGGCGTACGCGTAGGCGTCCTCGACCGTGACCCGGCCGCCGGTGAGCACTCCGGCGCGGGTCCCGCGCAGCCCCTCGGCGGCCCGGGCCAGCGCCTCCGGCCAGGAGGCGGCGACGAGTTCGCCGTCCCGCCGGACCAGCGGGGTGGTGATCCGGTCCCGCTGCTGGGCGTAGCGGAAGGCGAACCGGCCCTTGTCGCAGTTCCACTCCTCGTTGACCGCCGGATCCTCACCGGCCAGCCGGCGCAGCACCTTGCCGCGGCGGTGGTCGGTGCGCTGGGCGCAGCCGGAGGAGCAGTGCTCGCAGACGCTCGGCGAGGAGGTCAGGTCGAACGGGCGGGAGCGGAAACGGTAGGCCGCCGAGGTGAGGGCGCCGACCGGGCAGATCTGGATGGTGTTGCCGGAGAAGTACGACTCGAAGTCGTCGCCCTCGCCGGTGCCGACCTGCTGGAGGGCTCCGCGCTCGACCAGGTCGATGAACGGGTCCCCGGCGATCTGCTGGGAGAACCGCGTGCAGCGGGCGCAGAGCACGCAGCGCTCGCGGTCCAGCAGCACCTGGCTGCTGATCGGCACCGGCTTCTCGTAGGTGCGCTTCATCCCCTCGAAGCGGGAGTCCGTGTCACCGGTGGACATCGCCTGGTTCTGCAGCGGGCACTCGCCGCCCTTGTCGCAGACCGGGCAGTCCAGCGGGTGGTTGATCAGCAGCAGCTCCATCACGCCGCGCTGGGCCTTCTCCGCGACCGGCGAGCTGAGTTGGGTGCGCACCACCATGCCCTCGGCGACCGGGATGGTGCAGGAGGCGACCGGCTTGCGCTGGCCCTCGATCTCGACGATGCACTGCCGGCAGGCGCCGGCCGGGTCGAGCAGCGGGTGGTCGCAGAAGCGCGGGATCTGGGTGCCGATCTGCTCGGCGGCCCTGATCACCAGGGTCCCCTTGGGGACCTGCACTTCGACGCCGTCGATGGTGAGCGTGACCAGCTCGACCGCGGCCTTGTCGCCCATGGAGGTGGATGGCTCTGTGATCGTCACGCGTGCACCTCCCTTTCGGTGGCGGACTGGTGGCCGGGGCGGGGGCCGTCGGCCCAGACGGTGGAGGCGGCCGGGTCGAACGGGCAGCGGCGCTCGGCGAGGTGCTGCTCGTACTCGGCCCGGAAGTACTGGAGCGAGGAGACGATCGGGCTGGCCGCGCCGTCGCCCAGGGCGCAGAAGGACTTGCCGTTGATGTTGTCGGCGATGTCGAGGAGCTTCTCCAGGTCGCCCTCGACGCCCTGTCCGGCCTCGATCCGCTTGAGCAGCTGGACCAGCCAGTAGGTGCCCTCGCGGCAGGGGGTGCACTTGCCGCAGGACTCGTGGGCGTAGAACTCGGTCCAGCGGGTGACCGCGCGGACCACGCAGGTCGTCTCGTCGAAGATCTGCAGGGCCTTGGTGCCGAGCATCGAGCCGGCCGCGCCGACGCCCTCGTAGTCCAGCGGGACATCGAGGTGCTCGGCGGTGAACATCGGGGTGGAGGAGCCGCCCGGGGTCCAGAACTTGAGCTGGTGGCCGGCCCGGACGCCACCGCTGATGTCGAGCAGCTGGCGCAGGGTGATGCCGAGCGGGGCCTCGTACTGGCCGGGGTTGGTGACGTGGCCGGAGAGCGAGTAGAGCGTGAAGCCGGGGGACTTCTCGGTGCCCAGGCTCTTGAACCACTCCTTGCCGCGGGCCAGGATCGGCGGCACCGAGGCGATCGACTCGACGTTGTTCACCACGGTCGGGCAGGCGTAGAGGCCGGCGATGGCCGGGAACGGCGGGCGCAGCCTGGGCTGGCCCCGGCGTCCCTCCAGCGAGTCCAGCAGCGCCGTCTCCTCGCCGCAGATGTAGGCGCCGGCGCCGGCGTGCACGGTGATGTCCAGGTCGAGTCCGGAGCCGAGGATGTTCCGGCCGAGCAGCCCGGCCTCGTAGGCCTCGGCGACGGCGGCCTGGAGCCGGCGCAGCACCGGGACGACCTCGCCGCGCAGATAGATGAAGGCGTGGTCGCAGCGGATCGCGTAGGACGCGATGATCATGCCCTCGATCAGCGAGTGCGGGTTGGCGAACAGCAGCGGGATGTCCTTGCAGGTGCCCGGCTCGGACTCGTCCGCGTTGACCACCAGGTAGTGCGGCTTGCCGTCGTTCTGCGGGATGAACTGCCACTTCAGGCCGGTGGGGAAGCCTGCGCCGCCGCGGCCGCGCAGACCGGAGTCCTTGACCAGGGCGATCACGTCGTCCGGGGGCATCGCGAGGGCGGCCTTGAGGCCCTCGTAGCCGGCGTGGCGGCGGTAGGTGGCGAGCGTCCAGGGGCGGTTGTCGTCCCAGAACGCCGACAGCACGGGGGTGAGCAGCTTCTCGGCCGGCTCGGCGGAGGTCATCACGCTTCGGTCCCTTCCTGGCCGGTGCCCTCGGCGGACCCGCCCTCGTGGCGTGCGCCCTCGTGGCGGGGGGAGACGACGCGGGTGCCGCCGGTGCCGGGCAGGGCCTCGCCGCGGGCCAGCCGCAGACCGGCCAGCGAGGCGGCGCCGCCCGCGCCCGACTCGTCGACGGCGCCGGGGCGCTCGTCGGGGAAGCCGGCCAGGATCCGGGCGGACTCCTTGAAGGAGCAGAGCCGGGCGCCACGGGTGGGGACGGCCTCACGGCCCGCGCGCAGGTCGTCGACCAGCAGCTTGGCGCTCTCCGGCGTCTGGTTGTCGAAGAACTCCCAGTTGACCATCACCACCGGCGCGTAGTCGCAGGCGGCGTTGCACTCGATGTGCTCGATCGAGATCCGGCCGTCCTCGGTGGTCTCGTTGTTCGCGATCCCGAGGTGCTCCTGGAGCTCGGCGAAGATCTGGTCGCCGCCGAGCACCGCGCACAGGGTGTTGGTGCAGACCCCGACGTGGTACTCGCCCGCGGGCCGGCGCCGGTACATGGTGTAGAACGTGGCGACGGCGGTGACCTCGGCGGTGGTGAGGTCCAGTTGCTCGGCGCAGAACCGGATGCCGGTCGCGCTGACGAAGCCCTCCTCGGCCTGCACCAGGTGCAGCAGCGGCAGCAGCGCGGACCGGGCCACCGGGTAGCGGCCGATCAGCTCCGCGGCGTCGGCGGCCAGCCGGGCGTGCACCTCCTCGGGGTACGGCCTGGCCGGCAGCGCCGGCATCCCCAGTTGGACGTCTGTCACCGGTCCACGCCTCCCATCACCGGGTCGATCCCGGCCACCGAGACGATGACGTCGGCCACCTGGCCGCCCTCGCACATCGCCGCCATCGTCTGCAGATTCGTGAACGACGGGTCCCGGAAGTGGACCCGGTACGGGCGGGTCCCGCCGTCACTGACCACGTGCACGCCCAGCTCGCCCTTGGGCGACTCGACCGCCGCGTAGGCCTGGCCGACCGGGACCCGGAAGCCCTCGGTGACCAGCTTGAAGTGGTGGATCAGGGCCTCCATGGAGGTGCCCATGATCTTCCGGATGTGGTCGAGGGAGTTGCCCATGCCGTCCGGGCCGACCGCGAGTTGGGCCGGCCAGGCGATCTTCTTGTCCGCCACCATGACCGGACCGGGGCGCAGCCGGTCCAGGCACTGCTCGACGATCCGCAGGGACTGCTTCATCTCCTCCAGCCGGATCAGGAAGCGGCCGTAGGAGTCGGCGCCGTCCGCGACCGCGACCTCGAAGTCGTAGTTCTCGTAGCCGCAGTACGGGTCGGTCTTGCGCAGGTCGTGCGGCAGGCCGGTGGCGCGCAGGATGGGACCGGTGGCGCCGAGGGCGAGGCAGCCGGGCAGGTCGAGGAAGCCGACGTCGACCAGGCGGGCCTTGAACACCGGGTTGCCGGTGGCGAGTTTGTCGTACTCGTGCATCCGGGAGCGGATGGTCTTCACGGCCTCGCGGATCTGGTCGACCGCGCCGGGCGGGAGGTCCTGGGCGAGGCCGCCCGGGCGGACGTAGGCGTGGTTCATCCGCAGACCGGTGACCAGCTCGAAGACGTCCAGGATCAGCTCGCGGTCGCGGAAGCCGTAGATCATCAGGGTGGTGGAGCCGATCTCCATGCCACCGGTGGCCAGGCAGACCAGGTGGGAGGAGATCCGGTTGAGCTCCATCATCAGCACCCGGATGACGTCGGCCCGCTCCGGGATGTCGTCGGTGATGCCGAGCAGCTTCTCGACCGCCAGGCAGTAGGCGGTCTCGTTGAACAGCGGGGTCAGGTAGTCCATGCGGGTCACGAAGGTGGTGCCCTGGACCCAGCTGCGGAACTCCATGTTCTTCTCGATGCCGGTGTGGAGGTAGCCGATGCCGCAGCGGGCCTCCGTCACCGTCTCGCCGTCGATCTCCAGGATCAGCCGCAACACCCCGTGGGTGGAGGGGTGCTGGGGGCCCATGTTGACGATGATGCGCTCGTCGTCGGCCCGGGCGACGGCGTCGACCACCTCGCCCCAGTCGCCGCCGGTGACCGTGAAGACCCGGCCCTCGGTGGTTTCCCGGGCGCCCGCCTCGGCCGTGCCGCCCTGGTTCGTCTCCTCGTAGTGCTGGGTGTTCATCAGCTGTACGACCTCCGCTGGTCGGGCGCCGGGATCTGGGCGCCCTTGTACTCGACGGGGATGCCGCCGAGCGGGTAGTCCTTGCGCTGCGGGTGTCCCAGCCAGTCGTCCGGCATCATGATCCGGGTGAGGGCCGGGTGCCCCTCGAAGACCAGGCCGAAGAAGTCGTAGGCCTCGCGCTCGTGCCAGTCGTTGGTGGGATAGACGCTCACCACGGACGGGATGCGCGGATCCGCGTCCGGCGCGGTGACCTCCAGCCGGATCAGCCGACCGTGGGTGATCGAGCGCAGGTGGTAGACCGCGTGCAGTTCGCGGCCCTTGTCGCCCGGGTAGTGCACACCGCTCACGCCGAGGCAGAGCTCGAACCGCAGCGCCGGGTCGTCGCGCAGGGTGCGCGCGGTGCGGAGGAGGTGCTCGCGGGCGATCCGGAAGGTGAGCTCGGCGCGGTCGACGACGGTCTTCTCGATCACCTCGGCCGGGTCGAGGCCCTGCTCCTCCAGGGCGCCCTCCAACTCGTCGGCGACCTCGTCGAACCAGCCGCCGTACGGGCGCTCGCTGGCGCCCGGCAGGACGACCGGGGCGACCAGGCCGCCGAAGCCGGAGGTGTCGCCGCTGCCCTGGGCACCGAACATGCCCTGCCGGCGGTCGACCACCTCGACCGGGATCTCGCGGCGCGGCTGCTCGCGGCGGGTCTCGGGTACCTGGTCGTTCATCGCAGCAGCCCCCGCATCTCGCTCACCGGGGTGGCCTGCAGCGCGAGCGCCTCGCCCAACTCCTCGGCACGGCGCTTGTTCACGCCGAGCGGCTCGTGCTGGATCTTGTCGTGCAGCTTCAGGATCGCGTCCATCAGCATCTCCGGACGCGGCGGACAGCCGGGCAGGTAGATGTCCACCGGGACGATGTGGTCGACGCCCTGCACGATCGCGTAGTTGTTGAACATCCCGCCCGAGGAGGCGCAGACGCCCATCGAGATGACCCACTTGGGGTTGGCCATCTGGTCGTAGACCTGGCGCAGCACCGGGGCCATCTTCTGGCTCACCCGGCCCGCCACGATCATCAGATCGGCCTGCCGGGGCGAGCCCCGGAACACCTCCATGCCGAAGCGCGCCAGGTCGTAGCGACCCGCGCCGGTGGTCATCATCTCGATCGCGCAGCAGGCCAGCCCGAAGGTGGCCGGGAAGAGCGATGCCTTACGTACCCAGCCGGCCGCTGTCTCCACGGTCGTGAGCAGAAAGCCGCTCGGCAGCTTCTCCTCGATTCCCATCAGATCCCTCTCAATGCCCTCAAGTCCTGTGGTTCGCCCACCCGTTCGGGCCTGTCCGCTCGTTCGGGCCGGTCCGCTCGCCCGGGCTTGTCCGCCCGTTCACAAGGTCCGACGGACGCCCGGTGCCCGGCCCCTCCCCCGACTCAGTCCCACTCCAGGCCGCCGCGACGCCAGACGTAGGCGTACGCGACGAAGACAGTGGCGATGAACAGGAGCATCTCGACCAGTCCGAAGATCCCCAGGGCGTCGAAACTCACCGCCCACGGATAGAGAAAGACGATCTCGATGTCGAAGACGATGAAGAGCATCGCCGTCAGGTAGTACTTGATCGGGAACCGACCGCCGCCCACGGGCTGCGGGGTCGGCTCGATGCCGCACTCGTACGCCTCCAACTTGGCCCGGTTGTAACGCTTGGGCCCGGTCAGTGAGGCCATCACGACGGAGCCGACCGCGAACGCCGCCGCGATGGCACCGAGTACGAGGATCGGCGCGTAGGCATTCATAGCCCCCGCTCCCTCCGTCCAGTCGTCCTTGACTGCAGATCGGAACCGTCGGGTCACACTGTGGTGAACCCGGCGTTCCAGTTCCCGGGATCCACCCCATGTGAGGCAGTTCACAAAGCCTGGAACGAGCGCATCCTATGCCCGTCGGCTTGTGATCTGCGACACGCAGTTCAAGACGATCTTTGTGATCTCCGCCACCTTGTGAATCGTGATGAAGGTGAGCATGACGAGAGTTGTCAACGCAAAGAAGTCAAATGGTCACAAGCAGTCGCATTTATCTGCGAAGCGGCTGGTCAGGGCCGTAGTCCTATATCAACTTCGTCTAGCGGAAGGCAAATTTCCGGGCGTCATGTTGACGTGTTATAGCGGCTCACCCTCAGGGGTGGCGGCCCCGCGAACGCCCGCTTGACCCTTCGTTCACAAGCGCGCCGAGCGCAGGCCGGAGCGTCTCCCGGCGGTGGACCGGGGCGCCTCTCGGTGGTGGACCGGGGCGCCTCTCGGTGGCGGACCGGGGCGCCTCTCGGTGGCGGACCGGGGCGCCTCTCGGTGGCGGACCGGGGCGCCTCTCGGTGGCGGATTGGGGTGCCTGCCCCGGCCGTGGGTCGGGTCACCTGCCGGGTGTGGACCGGGGGTACGGCCCGACCGTGGGCCGGGCTGCGTCCCAGCGGTACCCCGACGGGACGGACTGGCTCAGGCTCCGCTCTCCCAGGCCCAGGCGGCGATGCCGACCCGATTGCGCGCGCCGAGCTTTCGCTGGACCGAGGCCAGGTGGTTCTTCACCGTGCCGGCGCTGATGAACAGTTGCTCCGCGATCTCGCCATTGGTGGCGCCGTCCGCGACGAGCCTCGCGATCTCCTTCTCCCGTGCGGTGAGCTCCTCGACCGGGCCGACCCGCTCGCTCTCCGCGATCCGTCCGCCCAGGGGGCGCCGCTCCCCTTGGCCTGCGGCACCGCCGGTGCTGCCGCTTCCGATGCCTCCTCCGATGCCGCTCCCGCTGCTGCCCGTGGAGAGTTGGCGGAGCAGGCGGACGGTGATCTGCGGGCTGATCAAGGCGTCCCCCGCCACCGCGGACCGGACCGCCTCCGCGAGCAGCGCGGGCCCCGAGCGCTTGAGCAGGAAGCCTGCCGCCCCGGCGCGGAGCGCCTCGTGCACGTATTCGTCCAGATCGAAGGTGGTCACCACGACCACCCGGAACTCCCCGCCCAGCCGCCGGGTCAGCTCCAGACCGTCCAACCTGGGCATCCGGATATCGGCGAGGATCACGTCCGGACGCAGCCGCTCGGCCAGGGCGACCGCGACCTCACCGTCCGCGGCCTCGTCGACCACCTCGATGTCGGGCTGTGCGTCGAGGATGATCCGGTACGCGCTGCGGATCGCCTCGTCGTCGTCGGCAAGGAGCACCCGGATGCTCATCGACCGACCCTCCTTCCGTTCCCCGGCAGGGCGTCTGTCCCGCGTCTGCCGTTCCTGTCCCACCTGTCGGTTCCGCCATTGCGGCCGTGCTGCTCCCGCCCCCGAGGCGGTGCGGGCCTCCCCCGGCACCGGGGCCGCTAGCCGACCTTCAAGGGCATGGTGACCGCCACCTGCCAACCGTTGCCCTCGCGGCCGGCGCTCAACGTGCCACCCAAGGCCTCCACCCGGGCGGCCAGACCTGCCAGCCCGCTGCCGCCCCCGCCTCGCCTCGACCCGGACGACGGCGAAGCCCCACCGCCGTCGTCCCGGACCCGTACCGTCAATCGCCGCGCCTCGCTCCGCACCCGGACGTCGACCACGCGGGCTGCGGGAGCATGCCGCCGCACATTCGTCAGGGCCTCGACCACGATCCGGTACGCGGTGGCCGCCACCTCCCGGGGAACCGCCGGCTCCTCGGCCGGAGCGTCCAGTCGCACCACCACATCACCCGAGTCCGTGAACCGCTCGGTGAGCTCCGCCAGTTCGACCAGGCCGGGCTGCGGGGCACGCTCCGGGCCGTCCTCGTCCCCGTCCTCGCTGCGCAGCAGGTGGACCGTCCGGTCGAGCGAGGCCAGTGCCTGCAACCCGGCCTGCTCTATCCGCTCGAACAGAGCCGCGGCCCGCACCGGGTCGATGGCCGCCAGCACCGTGCCCGCCTGCGCCTGGGCGACCATGCCGCTGACGTCATGGGCGACGAAGTCGTGCAGGTCGTGGGCGAGTTCGAGTCGCTGGGCGCGCCTCGCCGCAGCCACCGAGCGCCGCCGGCCCTCGTCCAGCCCGCGCAGGTAGAGCCCGATCAGGACGGGCGGCAGCGTGAGGACCGAACCGAAGCCGAAGAGCGTCAGCGCGCCCACCGCGCCGGACGCGTCCTGGAACCGGGACGGCCAGAGCGCGACCGCGCCGCCGATCGTCCAGACCGCGACGGCTCCGCGCCGCCCGCCCTCGGCCCGCAGCGTCAGGACCACCAGCGCCAGCAGGGAGGCGAGTTCGAGCATGCCGACCAGGCCCGTCCAGCGCTCCGACTCGGCCCAGCGGCCGGCGGCCCAGGCTCCGGACGTGGCCCCGATCGACACCACGGCGACCGCGAAGCACACCGCTGCGATCCCGAACCGGGAACGCAGGAACCACCCGCAGAGAACCGCCGCCGGGGCGGCCAATGCCAGCATCTGACTCATCATCGCCTCCTTTCTGCGAGCAGCCTACGGATCCTCGGAGATCTCCGCCTGTGCCGATCGGCACATTTCCGCACCCGATTCGAGCAGCCAAAACAGCCCGATCGGCACTGATGGCAGTCCCGGTCCGACGGCCAGTCTTGATCCCGTCGGACCGGCCACGAGGGCCGGCCGGGAAGGAGTCGGTCACCATGTCCACCACCGCACCCGTCGCAGGCATCGGAGTCGGCCCCGGCACGAGCACCCCGGGCACGACCGCCGCCACGCCCCGGGCCGCCCGCAAGCGCGCCGTCCGTCCGGACGGCACCCCCCGCTGGGCCGAGCTGGCCGCCAGGGCCACCGTCTGGACCACCGTGCCGTCCGGGCTCTGGCGGCTCGCCCTCGGCGTCGGAATCCCGGTCGGCTTCAGCGGGGAGCTGGCCGAGGTGTTCGAGAACAACACCCCCGGCTGGGGCACCGCATACCTCGTCACGCTGAGCGGACTGGCCGAGTTCCTGGCCTTCCTCACCGTGGGGCTGGTCCGGCCCTGGGGCGAGGTGGTCCCGTCCTGGATCCCGCTGATCGGCGGCCGCGCCGTCCGACCGCTCGCCGCGATCGTCCCCGCCGCGATCGGCTCGGCCGTGCTGACCTACATCGGGGCGAGCTCACTGTTCGGTGGCTGGGCCGACCAGTTGAGCGATCCCGAGGCTCCTCAGGGGCTCGCCGCTGTGGTCATGACCCTCTGCTACCTGCCCATGCTCGCCTGGGGGCCGCTGGTCGCCGCAGTCACCTTCGCCTACGCCCGCCGCACCCTGGGGCGGCGCCGATGACCAGGCCGACGACGGCCGGGAGCGGGACCGCCCGCGCAGGAGGCCGGGCCCACGGTCACGCCGGGGCGGACACCCGCTCCACCGGCTCGACCTCCCGGCGCGGCACCGAGGCGGCCCGGCGGCCCCACTCGGTGCCGACCAGGACGAGGGCGCCGCCCAGCAGGGCGAGCGGTCCGAGGTGGTTGCCGGCCAGGGTGATGCCGAACACCGCCGCCCACAGCGGTTCGGTACCCAGCAGCAGGCTGACCCGGGAGGGCGAGGTGGTGCGGACGGCCCACATCTGCACGAAGAACGCGAACAGCGTGCAGAGCAGCGTCAGGTGGAGCAGCCAGCCCCACTGGGCCGGCCCGTAGGCGGCCGCGACCGTCCAGGGCAGCGGGCCGACGAACGGTGCGACAGCGGCGAACACCAGCGTCGCGGTCGCCAGTTGGACCCAGGTCACGGCCAGCGTGTCGGTCTCCCGGATCGCCCGGACGCGGGCGGTGGCCAGCACATTGACCGTCCGCACAACGGCGGCGCCCAGCACCAGCAGGTCCCCGGCCGAAGGGGCCCGCAGCCCACCCTCACCGGTCAGCAGGGCGATGCCCACCACCGCCAGACCGGCTGCCGCGAGGAAGGGTCGCGGCAGCGGCGTCCGGGCGAGCGCACTCTCCGCGAGCGGGGTGAACACGATCGTGAGACTGATGATCAGGCCCGCGTTGGTCGCCGAGGTGTGCACCGCGCCGAAGGTCTCCAGGAGGAAGATCGCACCGAGCACCAGCCCGAGGGCGGCTCCACCCAGCCACTCGGCGCGCCGCAGTCGCCGCAGCGCCCGCCAGGCGAACAGCCCGAGCACGGGCAGGACCAGACCGAACCGCAGGACCAGCATCGCCACCACCGTGTCCGGATCGGCCACCCGCTGCACGGCCAGGAAGCTCGACCCCCACACCACCGCCACCAGCAGTACCGGCAGATCACGCAGAAGGACGGAGGACGATGCGCGCATGGGCGGGACCCTCTCAGGACGAACGGAAGCGGCACACGAGAGTCGCGCACGTCGTCGGACGGATCCCGGGGTTGAGCAGGCGCCCGTCATCCTCGCGCACCGTGCCGTTCCCGATCAACGGCTTTCGCCCCGCCCCTGCCACGTCGCTCCTGCCGCTCCCTGCCTGTCCAACCCCGCCCACCGAACCCTTCCCACCGACCCCTACCGGATCTCCACCCCGGCGTGGATGATGTCGCCATGACAATGAAGTTGTCCCCCACGGACCGGAAGGCCAGCCAAGTGACCCGGAAGCACTGGGCGTTGATCGCCGCAGCCACCGTTCTGCCGATCGTGGTGAGCACCGGCACCGCCGTCGCGGACACCCCGTCGACCGGGGCCGGGACCGGCGCGGCCGGCACCACCTGCACCTACAGCCCGGCGGTTCCCGCCGACAACTTCAAGGGCATCCCGGTCTTCGACGCCCGGAAGGCCGCCAAGCCCTACAGCGCGACCCTGAAGACCTCCCAGGGGTCGATCACCTTCCAGGCCCTCACCGACAAGGCGCCCTGCACGACCTTCTCGTTCCGCTTCCTTGCCGAGCGTGACTACTTCGACCGCAGCCACTGCCACCGGCTGACCACCCAGCGGATCTTCGTCCTGCAGTGCGGCGACCCGACCGGTACCGGCAGCGGCGGCCCCGGCTACTCCTTCCCGGACGAGAACCTGGAGGGCGCGACCTACCCCGCCGGCACGGTCGCGATGGCCAACGCTGGCCCCAACACCAATGGCAGCCAGTTCTTCTTCGTCTGGAAGGACACCAAGCTCTCCCCCGCCTACACGCCCTTCGGCCGGATCACCGCAGGCCTGGACGTCCTGCAGAAGATCGCCGCCGGCGGCGAGGACGACCAGAACAACCCCGGCGACGGCTTCCCCACCCTGCCCGTGAACATCCGCAATGTGAAGATCTCCACCCGCTGAGCCACCTTCGGGGCCTGCCGGGCTCCCGTACGGTGGTCAGCACGACCGCGAGCCGTACGGGAGCCGTGCCGATGGACAGCAGGATCTGGGAAAGCGTCGACCACATGGTCGCCTGGCTCGACGAGGAGAGCCCGCTCCCCCCGCAGGAGGAGCGGCTGGCCCGGATCCTCAAGCTCTCCGAGGAGGTGGGCGAGGTCAGCGCGGCCGTGATCGGTGCGACCGGTCAGAATCCGCGCAAGGGCGTGACCCACACCTGGGAGGACGTCCAGCACGAGCTCTGCGACGTGGTCTTCACCGCGCTGGTCGCCCTCCGCACGCTCACCCCCGACGCCGCCCAGGTCTTCGCCGACCGCCTCGCGTATGTCGAGAACCGCTCCGCGGCCAGCCGCCGCGAGCCGTAGGCCCCCCCGGACAGCCTGGTCGGCCCGGGCCGCCCGGCCCACCGGGCAGCCCGGCACCGCTCCGGTCAGGCGTTGGGCGCGGCCTTGGCCAGGCCGTTGATGACGCGGTCCATCGCGTCGCCGCCCTGCGGGTCGGTGAGGTTGGCGAGGAGCTTGAGGACGAACTTCATCAGGATCGGGTGGGTCAGCCCCCGCTGGGTCGCGAGCTGCATGACCTTCGGGTTGCCGATGAGCTTCACGAAGGCGCGGCCCAGCGTGTAGTAGCCGCCGTAGACGTCCTTGAGGATGCGCGGGTAGGCCTGGAGCGCGCGCTCCCGGCCGGACTCGGTCACCCGGGCGTGGGCCTGGACGATCACCCCGGCGGCGATCTGACCGGATTCCATCGCGTAGGCGATGCCCTCGCCGTTGAACGGGTTGACCATGCCGCCCGCGTCGCCGACCAGCAGCAGGCCGCGGGTGTAGTGCGGCTGCCGGTTGAAGGCCATCGGCAGCGCGGCGCCCCGGATCGGGTCGGTCATGTTCTCGGGGGTGTAGCCCCACTCCTCCGGCATGCTCGCGCACCAGGCCTTGAGGACCTCGCGCCAGTCGAGCTCACCGAAGGCGGGCGAGGAGTTGAGGATGCCGAGACCGACGTTGGAGGTGCCGTCGCCCATGCCGAAGACCCAGCCGTAGCCGGGCAGCAGCTTGCGCTCCCCGGCCCGGGTGTCCCACAGCTCCAGCCAGGACTCCAGGTAGTCGTCGTCGTGGCGCGGCGAGGTGAAGTAGGTGCGGTAGGCGACGCCCATCGGGCGGTCCTCGCGGCGGTGCAGGCCCATGGCGAGCGAGAGCCGGGTGGAGTTGCCGTCGGCCGCGACGACCAGCGGGGCGCGGAAGGTCACCGGCCGCTTCTCGTCGCCGAGCTTGGCGGTGACTCCGACGATCCGGCCGGTCCGCTCGTCCAGCACCGGGCCGCTGACGTTGCAGCGCTCGTAGAGCCGAGCCCCGGCCTTCACCGCCTGACGGACGAGCAGCTCGTCGAAGTCGGCCCGCTTGCGGACCAGACCGTAATCCGGGAAGGCCGAGAGCTCGGGCCAGTCCAGCTCCAGCCGGATCCCGCCACCGATGATCCGCAGTCCCTTGTTGTGCAGCCAGCCGTTCTCGGTCGACACATCGATGCCCATGTCCACCAGCTGCTTGGTGGCCCGCGGGGTCAGGCCGTCGCCGCAGACCTTCTCCCGGGGGAAGCTGGTCTTCTCCAGCAGCAGCACGTCCAGACCGGCCTGCGCGAGGTAGTACGCGGTGGTGGACCCGGCCGGGCCCGCGCCGACCACGATGACGTCCGCGGTGCTCTCCACAACGCCTGCGCTCAGGTCAACGACGGTCTCGGACACGGTGGGCACACTCCTGCTGGGGGTCGACCGGCCGGCGGGGGCCGGCGCGGCTGGGCTTGGACGAGTCTATGAGCTGCGGACGGCGCTTCGGCCGGTCCCGGCGGAGGCGCCGACGGGCCCGACCGACCGGCAACCGGACCAACCGAACCGGCCGGACCTACCGGCAGCCGGCGACCGGCGACCGATCAGACCTTGTGGGCCCGGTGCAGGGCGACGATCCCACCGGTCAGGTTGCGCCAGGCCACCTTGGACCAGCCGACCTCCTGGAGCCGGGCGGCCAGCGCGGGCTGGTCGGGCCACTCCCGGATGGACTCGGCGAGGTAGACGTAGGCGTCCGGGTTGCTGCTCACCGCGGTGGCGACCGGGGGCAGCGCGCGCATCAGGTACTCGGTGTAGACGGTCCGGAACGGCGTCCAGGTCGGCGTGGAGAACTCGCAGATGACCAGCTTGCCGCCGGGCTTGGTGACCCGGTACATCTCGCTCAGCGCGGCCTCGGTGTCGTGGACGTTGCGCAGCGCGAAGGAGATCGTCACCGAGTCGAAGGTGTTGTCGGCGAACGGCAGCCGGGTGGCGTCCCCGGCGGTCAGCGCCAGCTCGGGGTGGCGGCGCTTGCCCTCGGCGAGCATGCCGACCGAGAAGTCGCACGGGACGACCTTGGCCCCGGCCTCCGCGAAGGGGAGCGAGGAGGTGCCGGTGCCGGCCCCGAGGTCGAGCACGACGTCCCCCGGTCCGGCGTCCACCGCCTCGGCCACCGCGCGGCGCCAGGCGCGGGCCTGGCCGAGCGAGAGCACGTCGTTGGTGCGGTCGTACTTGGCCGCGACGTCGTCGAACATGGCGGCGACTTCGTGCGGCTGCTTGTCCAGGGAGGCTCGGGTCACGCCACCATTGTTCACCCTGGCTCCGGCGATCCGGGCAAGGGGGCGCCTTCCGGACAGTCCGGGAACGACACCGGCCCGCCGTTGCCCCGTTCTCGAAGCACTCGGAGAGCGCACACGAGCACCCTCACGCCCCCCGGGCGCCGGCCACGCCGGGCACTGGCCACCCCAGGACTCGACTCCCCCGGGACTCGACTCCCCCGGGACTCGACTGCTCCAGGACTCGACTCCCCCAGGACCGGATCGCCCACGCCCCCTCAGTGCAGGGCGCGTCGTCCGCCCGAGCGGCGCCGACGGCGCGAGCGCTTGCCCTGGGTTATCGCGGGCATCCCGTCGGCCAGCGCACCGGTCGCCAGGGCGACCGTGGTGGCGAACCGGTTCTGCCCGCTCCGCACGGCCACCGCCCGCCGGTGCCGCCGGATCCGCAGCATGCAGACCGCGAACAGCAGCACCGCCACCGGAACACTGAACCGGGCCAGGCCGACGCCGACCGGCTGCGGATAGGTGTCACCGCAGATCCGCACCGCGCCCGGGTCGTCGGCCGCGTGCTCCAGGCAGACCCCGTCGCCGACCTTGGCGCCGTCGGCCAGCGGCAGCGCGGTGGCGGTGTGGTGCTGGCCCCCGGCCTGGTAGCTGACGGTGCTGTAGGAGCCGCCGCCGCCCGGCAGCTGGGTCACCAGGCCCTCGACCCGCACCGGGTGGGCTCCGATCCGGTCGGCCTGCTCGGCCTGACGCCACCCCAGCAGGCACATCCCGACGGCCAGCACGGCGCTGAGCACGGCGGTGATGTACCAGCCACGGCCCAACCGCGGGGACTGCTGCGGGGGGACGGTCGCGGATCGCATGGTTCCTGTCCTGGCGTGCGTTCGGGGCCTGGGACGGGGCCCCGCCGCCCGCGGGAACGGGCGAAGTGTGGTGAGGGTACGGACTGAGCTGAGCCGGATGCTATCCGCTGGCGGGCCTTCAGGTCACGGCGAAGGGGGAATCAGGCCGCCAGGACGGAGCCGAAGTTCGACGGCACACGAAGCAAGTCCCGCGTGTCGTACGGGAGTACGGCTCGGCAGGAGAAAATCGCACGCCTACCGACGAGTAGGTGACACGCGCCGCGAGAAGCGCCCGGCAGCGAACCGGGGCGGGAACGAGGACGTGTACGGAGTGGGCAGCGCTCAGCGCCGCCGGAACACCAGCCGACCCCCGAGCACCGCCGCGCGGCACCCACCGGCCCGCGGACCGTCCGCGCCGGGGGCGAACACCGCGAAGTCCGCCCGGCCGCCCACCGTCAGCCGACCGTGCACGGCCTCGACGAACGGCAGCCCCACCAGCGGATCCAGCGACCACACCGCCCCCGGAAGGCCCGCCGGCCCAGGAGAGCCCGCCACCTCCGCACCCGCCGCCCCGGGAGAACCCGCCCCCGGCAGTGCGACCAGCCCCGAACGGGCAACCGCCGTCCGTACCGAGGCACGTTCGAACGGCCCGGCCACCGCCGTCACCCCGAACCCGAGCATGCGCTGCAGCCCGCGCCGCGCGCTCGCCCCGCACCGCGCCTCGTCCGCCTCCCCCACAAGGCCGTCCGGCACCGGCGCGTCCCCGAGTTCCTCGCGCGGGTCGGGGTGGTACGCCCGTTCCAGCAGCCGGTGCCCGTCCGGGTGCCGCAACCCGGGGGTGAGCAGCGCGTCACCCCAGTCCCGGACCCGGGCCGTCGGCTGCGCCGCCGCCAGCTCCGCGTACGGGCCGACCGCCTCGATCAGCCCGTCACGCACCAGCACCGCCCCGTCGACGTGGGACGGGGCGGTGGGATCGGCCGGGTCGGGCAGCACTAGAGCGGCCCGGTGCAGGGTCAGCACGGCGGTGCGGGAGCCTCAGCAGCAGTCAGGGGTCAACGGTCGGCGGTCAGCAGCCAGCAGTCAGCAGTCAGGAGCCAGCGTTCAGCGGTTGTCGAGGATCTTCAGCTCGGGGTGCGCCGTGCCGCCCTCGATCGCGGTGGAGGCGATGTGCGAGGCGACCCGCGGGTCGACCGGGTCGTTGGCCGGGTCGTCCAGCACGCGCAGGTGCTCGTAGGTGGTCGAGCGCTGCGCGGGGACGCGATCGGCGGCCCGGATCAGGTGGATCAGCTCGGTGAGGTTGGAGCGGTGCTTGGCGCCGGCCGCCGAGACCACGTTCTCCTCCAGCATGACCGAGCCGAGGTCGTCCGCGCCGTAGTGCAGCGACAGCTGGCCGGCCTCCTTGCCGGTGGTCAGCCAGGAGCCCTGGATGTGGGCGATGTTGTCGAGGAACAGGCGGGCGATGGCGATCATCCGCAGGTACTCGAAGACGGTCGCCTGGGTCGAACCCTGGAGCTTGTTGTTCTGCGGCTGGTAGGTGTACGGGATGAAGGCGCGGAAGCCGCCGGTGCGGTCCTGCACGTCACGGATCATCCGCAGGTGCTCGATCCGCTCGGCGTTGGTCTCGCCGGTGCCCATCAGCATGGTGGAGGTGGACTCGACGCCCAGCTTGTGGGCGGCCTCCATGATCTCCAGCCAGCGCTCGCCCGACTCCTTGAGCGGCGCGATCGCCTTGCGCGGGCGCTCGGGCAGCAGTTCGGCCCCGGCACCGGCGAAGGAGTCCAGGCCCGCCTTGTGGATCCGGGTGATGGCCTCCTCGATCGAGACGCCCGAGATCCGCGCCATGTGGTCGACCTCGGAGGCGCCCAGCGAGTGGATCACCAGCTGCGGGAAGTCCGCCTTGATCGCCGAGAAGGCGCGCTCGTAGTACTCGACGCCGTAGTCCGGGTGGTGGCCGCCCTGGAACATGATCTGGGTGCCGCCCAGCTCGACGGTCTCCGCGCAGCGGCGCAGGATCTCGTCGAGGTCGCGGGACCAGCCCTTGTCGCTCTTCGGCGGCACGTAGAAGGCGCAGAACTTGCACGCCGTCACGCAGACGTTGGTGTAGTTGATGTTGCGCTCGATGATGTACGTCGCGATGTGCTCGGTACCGGCGTAGCGGCGGCGGCGCACGGCGTCGGCCGCCGAGCCGAGCGCGTGCAGGGGGGCCGAGCGGTAGAGCTCCAGCGCCTCCTCCGGGCTGATGCGGCCACCGCCGGCGGCCCGGTCGAGGACGGCCTGCAGATCGGTGCTGGGCGCATCGAGGGTGGTCGCTGCGAGCTCGGACACCTTGCGGCCTTCTCTCTCTCGGGTACATCCGGTACTTCCGGTACCACCGGTACTTCGCGTACTCCGGGCCGTTCGGCTGTGCCGACCGCTCCGAGGTACTACGACGTGCGGCGACTCCGTGCCGCAGCACCGCGTCGCATCCGGATCAGCCTACGCCAGGGCCCTCGGAGCCCTGCGTCAGCCCGCCCGCCGCAGCGTCCCGGACGGGTTCCCGGCGTTGGGGTCTGCGGAGCCGAAGCGGACGGTGCCGTCCTTCTGCAGAGTGAGCGTCTCGGAGTAGGCACCGCCGGTGCACGCCCCGGGCAGCGAGGAGCGGACGAGGCGGGAGCTGAAGACCAGTTTCTCCGGCTCGGCCGAGGTGAGCGTCCAGGCGCCCTCGCAGGTGATCGAGAGCAGGCCGGTCAGCTCGTTGCGGCTGGTGGTGGCCTCCTGCCCGATCGCGGACCGGCCGATGACCAGGGTGGTGGTGCCGGCGGGAACCCCCTTCTGGGTGACCATGTCCCCGCGCCAGGTACCGAGGAAGACCTCGGGCACGACATTCGGCCCCGACGGCGCGGCCGTCGCCGACGAACCGGCCGAACCGGTCGGCGAGGTCGCCGAGGCCGATGAGGTCGGCGAGGTCGGCGCGGTCGACGAGGGCGGCGCCTGGGTGGCCCCGGTCGCGCTCCCGCCGGACGCCGTCGCCGTCGGTGGCGTCGGCCCCGGCTCCTCCGGCCCCCACGCCAGGTACGCGCCGTACCCGCCTCCCGCGAGCACCAGCAGCACCGCGGCGGCCACCAGCGCCGCCACACCCCGCCGCCGCTGCGGCGTACCGTCCGCGGCCCCCGGCCGAGGCGGCACCGACGACACCCCCGACACCGACGACACCCCCGACACGGACGACACCCCCGACACCGACCGCGACCCCGTCCCCGAAGCCC